>NZ_JAIBFH010000483.1 GCF_019459675.1 Arenimonas sp. | reverse complement strand
CGGCCCGCGCGGCGCGGGCCGCGGTGGCGGCCAGGCCCGGCCCCTGCGGGTCGCTCCGGTCGGCGTGGCGGCGGCCGTTTTGAGGGTGGGGGGGGGGGGGGGGGTTGGGGGGAATGGGGCGCGGGTGGCCCCACGCCCGGGCCCCGCGCCGGGGGGGCCCCCAACCGCTTTCCGCGGGCCGGGGTTGACCCGGGCACCCCGCGGTGAAAGGCTAGCCCCACCCGGCCCTGGCCGGGCTTCCGCCATGACCGACGCGCGGTCGCGCGAATACGACCTGGCAGCGCCTCTGCGCCGCCGACCATGACGGCCTATCCGCCCATCACCCTGGGAGAGACGGCCTCATGTCGTACAGCACAGCGCACATCCGCAACGTGGCCCTGGCAGGCCACCCCGGCGCCGGAAAAACCACCCTGTTCGAAGCCCTGCTGCACGCCGGCGGCGCCATTCCCGCGGCAGGCAGCCTGGAGCGCGGCACCACCGTGTCCGACTTCGATCCGATGGAAAAGGCGCGCGGCCATTCGCTCAACACCGCCCTGGCGTCCATCGACCGCGAAGGCCTGCACCTGAACCTGATCGACACGCCCGGCTATGCCGACTTCCGCGGGCCGACGCTGTCGGCGCTGTGCGCGGTGGAAACCGCGGCCATCGTGGTGAACGCCAGTGCCGGCATCGAGTACGGCACGCGCCGCATGATGGACTACGCCAAGGCGCGCAACCTGTGCCGGATCATCGTGGTGAACCGCATCGACGCCGACCCGGGCAGGCTCGCCGCGCTGGTGGAGGAACTACGCGAGGTCTTCGGACCCGAATGCCTGCCCATCAACCTGCCCGCCGACGGCGCTCGACGCGTGGTGGACTGCTTCTGGAACACCGACGGCGACTCCGACCTGGGCCCGGTGGCGCAGGCGCACCAGCACATCATCGACCAGGTGGTGGAGATCAACGAACAGGTGATGGAGCGCTACCTGGAAGACGGGGAAGGCGGCCTGTCGGGCGCCGCGCTGCACGACGCGTTCGAGCAGTGCCTGCGCGAAGGCCACCTGGTGCCGATCTGCTTCACCTCCGCGCGCACCGGCGCCGGCGTGGCCGAGCTGCTGGCCCTGGCCGAAAAACTGCTGCCCAATCCCGCCGAAGGCAACCCGCCGCCGTTCGAAAAAAACGGCCAGCCCATGCTTGCGCTTCCCGACGCCAAGGCGCACGTGATCGCCGACGTCTTCAAGATCGTCAACGACCCCTTCGTCGGCAAGCTCAGCGTGTTCCGCGTGTTCCAGGGCACGGTGCGCAGGGACAGCCAGCTGTTCATCGACGACGGCCGCAAGCCGTTCAAGGTCGGCCACCTGTTCCGGCTCAGGGGCAAGGACCACGTGGAGGTGGACCGCGCGATTCCCGGCGACATCGCCGCGGTGGCCAAAGTGGACGAGATCCACTTCGACGCCGTGCTGCACGACAGCCACGACGAGGACGACATCGCGCTGCGGCCGCTGGATTTCCCCCACCCCATGTTCGGCCTGGCCATCGAGGCGACCACCCGCGGCCAGGAACAGAAGCTGGCCACCGCCCTGCACAAGCTGGCCGAAGAAGACCCGGGCTATGCGGTGGAGCACGACGCCGAACTCAACCAGACCGTGGTGCGCGGCCTGGGCGAACTGCACCTGCGCGTGCTGATCGAACGCATCAAGGACCGCTATGGCGTGGACGTGGTGTCGCGGCCGCCGCGCATTGCCTACCGCGAAACCATCGGCGCCCCCGCCGAAGGACACCACCGCCACAAGAAGCAGACCGGCGGCGCCGGCCAGTTCGGAGAAGTGTTCCTGCGCGTTGAGCCGCTGCCGCGCGGCACGGGCTTCGAGTTCGTGGATTCGGTGAAGGGCGGCACCATCCCCGGGCAGTTCCTGCCGGCGGTGGAAAAAGGCGTGCGGCAGGCGCTGCAGGGCGGCGCCGTGGCCGGCTACCCGATCCAGGACCTGCGCGTAACCGTTTACGACGGCAAGTACCACGCGGTGGATTCGAAGGAAGTGGCCTTCGTGGCGGCGGGCAGGAAGGCCTTCCTGGACGCCGTCGCCAGGGCGCGGCCGCAGGTGCTCGAACCGATCGTGGACCTCACCGTGGCGGCGCCCGATTCGCACATGGGCGACATCACGGGCCTGCTGGCGGGCATGCGCGCGCGCATCCACGGCACCCACGCCGGCCGCGACGGCGAGATCGTGGTGCGGGCGAAGGTGCCGCAGTCAGAACTGACCGACTACGCGGCCGAGCTCAAGGGCGTCACCGCCGGCCGCGGCCGCTACGACCTGGAGTTCAGCCACTACGAGCCCGTGCCGGACGGTGTGCAGGCCCGGCTGGTGGCCAGCTACCAGCCGCACGAGTCGGAAGACTAGGCAGACGCCATGGAAGCCCGGGGCCGGGCGCGGTCACTCATAGCTCAGCTCGGCGCTGCGGCCCCAGAACACGCGGTACACGTACACGGTGTAGATGAGGATCATCGGCAGCGTCACCGCCGCGCCCACCAGCATGATCTTCAGTGAGCCCGTTGCCGCCGCCGCATCCCAGATGGTCATGCGGTCGATCACCAGGTACGGGAACAGGCTGTACGCCAGGCCCGCGAAGGCCAGTACGAACAGGATGATCGCGCCCGCGAACGGCACCCAGTCGCGCTGGCTGTGGCCCTTGCGCAGGCGCCGGATCGAGCCTTCGGTGGCCGCGAACACCAGCGCGGTGACCACCGGGATCGGCAGCAGGAAGAACAGCTGCGGCAGTTCGAACCACTTCTCGAAGATCCGCGGGCTGACCCACGGCGTGGCGATGGACACCGCGGCAATGCCAACGCCCGTCAGCCAGAGGCTGCGGTAGGCCCAGCGCAGCGCGCGCTGGCGCAGTTCGCCCTCGGCCTTGAGCACCAGCCAGCCGGCGCCCAGCAGCGCATAGCCCGCGCACAGCGCCAGGCCGATGGCGGTGGCGAACGCCAGGCCCACGGCATCGTTGCGGAAGCCCAGGATGTAGCTGCCCAGCATGAAGCCCTGTGCGAACGACGCCATCAGCGAGCCGAACCAGAACGTGAAGTTCCAAAGCGGCTTGTGCGATGCCCGCGCCTTGACGCGGAAATCGAAGGCCACGCCGCGCAGGATCAGGCCAATCAGCATCGCCGCCACCGGCAGGTACAGCGCCCCCAGGATGACGCCGTGCGCCATCGGGAAGGCCACCAGCAGCAGGCCGACGCCCAGCACCAGCCAGGTTTCGTTGGCGTCCCAGAACGGGCCGATGGAGGCGATCATGCGGTCCTTGTCGGCGTCGTCCACGCCGCGCAGCAGGATGCCCACGCCCAGGTCGTAGCCATCCATCACCACGTAAAGCAGCATCGCCAAGGCCATCAGCGCGGTGAAGATCACCGGGAGTGCGGTTTCCATTTCAGACCTCCTGCAGTCCGGCCACCGCCGGCCTGTGCTTGGGCTTGCCGCGGTGGCGCGCCAGGTACAGCAGCACGGCCACGTAAGAGCCCAGCAGGAAAACGTAGATCAGCAGGTAGGCCGCCAGGCTGATGCCGATGATCGGCGCCGGCACGTCGGAAATGGCGTCGGCGGTGCGCAGCACGCCGGTCACCAGCCAGGGCTGGCGGCCGATCTCGGTGACGTACCAGCCGGCCAGCGTCGCCACCCAGCCCGAGAACATCATGCCGGTGAGCGCCAGCGCCTGGCCGCGCGTGGGCTCGGCGTTCTTCCGCAGCCGCCAGGCGGTCCACCACGACACCAGCAGCATCGTCATGCCCACGCCCACCATCACCCGGAAGGCCCAGAACACCGGCGCCACGGGCGGGTGTTCACCCTTGAACGAATCCAGGCCCTTGATCTCGCCGTCCAGCGAATGGGTGAGGATCAGGCTGGCCAGCTTGGGGATGCCGATGGCGTAATCGTTGCTGCGCGTTTCTTCGTTCGGGATCGCGAAGATCAGCGCCGGGGCACCCTTCTCGTCCTGCCACACGCCTTCCATCGCGGCCACCTTGGCCGGCTGGTGTTCCAGCGTGTTCAGGCCATGCAGGTCGCCCACGAAGATCTGCACCGGGATCAGCAGCGCCGCCACGGCCACGCCGGTGCGCATCGCGGCCAGCACGTCGGGGCCGCGGTCGCGCCGCAGCCAGCGGTAGGCCGACAGGCCCGCGACCAGGAAGGAGGCGGTCAGGCCCGAGGCCAGGAGCATGTGCGTAAGCCGGTAAGGCAGGCTGGGGTTGAACAGGATCGCCAGCCAGTCGGTGGGATGCGCCTGGCCGTTGATCATCTCGAAGCCCACCGGCGTGTGCATCCACGAGTTCAGCACCAGGATCCAGAACGACGAAAGCGTGGTGCCGCCCGCCACCAGCACGGTGGCCAGGGTGTGCATGCGCTCGCCCACGCGCTTGCGGCCAAACAGCATGATGCCGAGGAAGCTGGCCTCGAGGAAGAACGCGGTCAGCACCTCATAGGCCAGCAGCGGCCCGGCGATATTGCCCACCGTTTCCATGAAGCCCGGCCAGTTGGTGCCGAACTGGAAGCTCATGGTGATGCCGCTCACCACGCCCATGGCGAAGGTCAGCGCGAACACCTTCACCCAGAAGTAGTACGCCTGCAGCCAGTGGTCCTGGCCGGTCTTGAGGAAGCGCAGCTTGAAGAACAGCAGTATCCAGCCCAGCGCGATGGTGATGGTGGGGAACAGGATGTGGAAGCTGATGTTGGCCGCGAACTGGATGCGGGCCAGCATCGCCGGGTCGAGCTCGCTCACGACGCCTTCTCCTCGTTGGCGGCGCCCATGCCCCGCATCTTGTCGGTGAACTGCAGCAGGCTGGTGGCCTTGGCGCCCAGCGACATCAGCTTCTCCAGGGTGGAAGGCGAGAGCTTGCGGACCTCGGCGAACCACTCGGTCAGCTGCTCGATCAGGTCGTGCATTTCGCGCATGCGGGCCTGGGCGTGCCGCTCCTCGGGCGAGTCAGGGGTCTCCAGCAGGGCATCGCGCAGCATCGACAGCGTGGGGTCCACTTCGCGCCGCTGCCGCTCTTCGGCCAGGGTTTTGAAGATGGCCCAGACGTCCTCGGGCGCCGCATAGAAATCACGGCGGTCGCCGGGCTGGTGGCTCAGGCGCACCAGGCGCCAGGACGACAGCTCCTTCAGGCCCATGCTGACGTTGGAGCGGCTGACGCCCAGCCGGTCGGTGATCTCGTCGGCGGTAAGCGGCTGGGCCGAGATGAACAGCACGGCGTAGATCTGGCCGACGGTGCGGTTGATGCCCCAGCGGCTGCCCATTTCCCCGAAATGCAGGACAAAGGACTGGCTGAGCGGTGGGAGGTCCATGGGGATACCTGTGACTTCAGTAATTTCTGAAGTATTAGATATCGGGGCTGCCCCGCCGGGCAAGCCCGCACGGAAACCGGTTCAGGGAACCATCACGGGGCCGGATCAGTTGGCGAAGCGGTAGCTGAGCTTGACCAGGATCTGCTGGGAATCGTCCAGCGACGACGCGTCCCCCAGCAGGTCCGCCAGGGACCGGTTTGAGTCCTCGTTGTCCAGCCCGCCGCGGCCGTAAACCACGTACAGGTCCGACAGCGGCGCCAACTCGTAGCGGTAGCGCACCTGGAAGCCCAGGTTGGCCAGGCTGAAGTCGCTGGTGCCGGTCGGCGTGGCCACGCCCACGGGCTCACCGCCCGCTCCCACCACCCACGCCTGCCGGAGGCTGGCGTCCAGGGCGATGGTCTCGAGCTTCACGCGCAGTTCCTGCCGACTGCCGATCTGCCACTGCAGGCTGCCCGACAGGCGCAGCTGGTCGGCCCGGTAGCTGGCCAGTCGGTCCGCGCCGCGCCACAGCAGCCAATCGGGGTTGTGCTGCACGCCCACGCCGGCCTGCACCAGCAGGCTGTCGCTCAGGTGCAAGGTCGGCTGCAGGAAGACGTCCAGGCTCAGCGCGTCCGGCCCGTCCAGGCCTTCGCCCGCCGATCGCAGGCTGCCGTACCAGGACCAGCGGCCCCGCTGCGGCCGCGAACGCTCCCAGAACATCGACAGTTTCGCGGGCACCGCCACGGCGCCATTGCCGCGCGTGATCAGGTCGTCGTTGCCGGGGGTGAACACCGCGACGTCGAAGAACTCATTGCCGCCATCGCGGCGCTCGCTGAAACGCTGGAGCGCCACGGCCTCGGTGATGCGCAGCCCCTGGTCATTGCGGCGCAGGGACGCGGCACCGCGCCAGTCGTGCGACGCATAGGCCGAACCCGACGGCGGGTCCGAGCGACGGCGCGCCAGCTCGTAGCGCAGGTAGTTGAAGTTGTTGCGGTCCAGGAAACCGATGTCATTGAGCTGCAGCTGGTCGCCCGAGTGCAGGAACCACGCCTGCTGCCGCCAGCCGTTGCCCAGCGCCTGGTCGACACGCAGCTGCAGGCCGCTGTCGTCGGTGCGTTCACCGGCCTGCTCGACGCTGGACGCCACCAGCACCGACCGGATGTTCCAGGCCGCGCCCGGCGTCCACAGGTGGTCCACGGCGTAAACGGTGGCGCGACGGTCGCGGAACGGGCTGTCGACGCGGGTCACCATGCCGCCCAGGTCCTGGACGCCGAAGTCACGGGTGGCGCGCAGCGCGAAGAAATCACGGCCCACCTCGTCGGCCTCGGCGGCGGCCAGCAGCCCATAGCGAACCTGGCCGAGGCTGCCGTTGAGCTTGATGGCCGCCTGCACGTCGCCGGCACCCTGGCGGTCGTCGGTGGTGCCGCCGATGCGCCGCGTGTAAAGGAGCCGGCTGTTGCCGGCGCCGAACGGCAGGTCGAACAAGCCCTGGTTCTCGGTGAAGAACGGCCGCTTGTCGCCGAAGAAAGTTTCCACCGCGCCGAAGTTCACCACCAGGTCGTCACTCTCGACCTGGCCGAAGTCCGGATTGAGCGTGCCCGACAGCTGGAACTGGCCGTTGGGCTTCCAGAACACGTCGGCGCCCGCGTCGAACGACGTGGCGCCCTGGGCGATGTCCTCCACGGCCACCGCGTAAGGCGTCACCGCCAGCAGCGCCTGCTCGTAAAGCGGGACCTCGATCCGCGTGAACTCGGACAGGAAGCGTGGGTTCTGGAAACTGATGTCGGGCCAGCCGAAACGCTCGCCGGTGCTGCCCACCACTCGGTCGAAATACACGCCCAGCGTGCGCTTGCCGTCGGCCGGCCTGGCCATCGGCGCCACGTGCCAGGGGATGAGCATTTCCACGCTCCACGCCTGCTCGTCCTGGCTGACGGCATGGTGCCAGTGGCCGTCCCAGTCGGTGTTGAAGTTGCGCTCGCTGGTGATCACTTCGTCGCTGATGCCGCCGGCCACGGTCACCATGAAGTCATAGCCGGTGCGGCCGTCACCGTCGAAGTCCACCATGAAGTTGACGCGGTCCAGCTGGCCGCCCTGGTCGCGGCGGGTGCGCTGCATGGAGCGCGGCACCTCGGGCGGCTGCTGGTTCCGGAAAGCCACCGCCAGACCCTGCGGCGTGGCCAGGATCCAGGCCTCGGTGCGAAGCGTCGCGGGGCTGCCGGTCATTGGCTGCACCAGCACGAAATCGGTGATGTGGCGCGCGCCCTGCCACTCGGCCGGGTCGATGCGCCCGTCTACTTCAATTGCATCGGCGGAGGCCGCCGCCAGGCACAGCGGCAGCAGGAGGAAAGCGAAAGGGTTCATGCGTGACCAGACGACAGACAGGCGCGCAGTGTGGGCGCTGCCTGCCGGGCCGCCGAGGGTCATTGGTCATGGCGACGCTTTGCCAGCCCGCGGCATCCGGGGTTCAGCGCGCCTTCTTGGCCCGCGGCTTGGGCTGCAGCATGGTGCCCGTGCAGTGCTTGGCACCGCAGCGGCAGGCCCAGAGCTTCTTGAGCTTGGCGGTGTGGGCTTCGGCCAGGACGATGCCGTAGTTGTAGGTCAACTCCTCGCCCGGCGCGATGTCGCGCATGGCCTCGATGAAGATCTTGTCCTTGCGCTTCTTCTTGCCGTCCTCAAGCCACGTGGCTTCGCAGTTCGGGTCGCAGCTGTGGTTGAGCCAGCGCGCGTCGTTGCCGTCCACGTTGGCGTCGATCACGTACTTGTCGTTGAGCGTGAACAGGAAGGTGTGGCCGGTATCGGGTTCCTCGGCGTAGACGCGGTCCACTTCGCCGTGCGTGCGCAGCAGGCCCTTGTAGCGGATGACGCGCTCGCCCTTCTTGAGGGGCGCGCTGGCGAAGACGCCGTTGCCGTGGATGGCGGACTGGCGGGCTTCGATCTTCTTGGGCATGGCGGATCCGGAGCAGGGGACGGCCGGCATTGTCCCGCATTGCCGGCCAACGTGCAGCCTGGCTTTGGGGCGTAAGCTCACGTCTTCAGCCTGGAGCGGCCCATGGATGCGATCAACAGCTGGCGCGAAGAGAAACAGTCGGCATGGCTTTACCGCGCCCTGGCCAAGGCCGAGCCCGATTCGCGCATCGCCACCCTGTTTGCATCCCTGGCCGACGCGGCCGAATCGCAGGCGCTCACCTGGGCCGACACGGCCGCCAAAGCCGGCGCGCCCGTTCCCGCGGCGTTCTTGCCCGAGAGGCGCGCCCGGATCGTGGCCGGGCTGGCGCGCCGCCTCGGCCCGCGCCGCGTCCGCCCCGCCCTGGCCGCACTGAAAATTCGCGGGCTGTCGGCCTATACCGCGGCGCTGTCGGGCCACCTGCTGCCCACCGACCTGGCCCAGATCGGCGTGGGCCACAAATCCGTGGGTGGCGGCAACCTGCGCGCCGCCATCTTCGGCGTCAACGACGGACTGGTGTCCAATGCCAGCCTGATCCTGGGCGTGGTGGGCGCCAGCGCGTCCACCGGCACGGTGCTGGCCACCGGCATCGCCGGCCTGCTGGCGGGCGCGCTGTCGATGGCCGCAGGCGAATACGTGTCGGTGCGGTCGCAGCGCGAGATGTTCGAGTACCAGATCGGGCTGGAAGCGGACGAACTGGAAAAGTACCCGGAGGCCGAGGCCGAAGAGCTCGCCCTGATCTACATTGCCCGCGGCATGGACCCCGACCAGGCGCGCGCCTTCGCCACCCAGCTGGTTGGCAACCCCAAGCAGGCGCTGGACGTTCTGGCCCGGGAAGAGCTGGGCCTGAACCCGGACGACCTGGGGTCGCCCGTGGGGGCAGCGGTGTTCTCCTTCTGCGCGTTCACCGTGGGCGCCCTGGTGCCGCTGGTGCCGTTCTTCATGGGCAGCGCCCTGCCCCACGCCGCCTATTTCGGCACCGCGCTGGCCGCCGCGGGCCTGTTCGGCACCGGCAGCGCAATGAGCCTGTTCACCGGCCGCAACCCCTGGATGGGCGGGCTGCGCATGCTGTCGATCGGCGCGGCGGCGGGCGCCACGGTGTTCGCCATCGGCGCGCTGATAGGGGTGGACGTGGGCTGACGGCGCGGCGTTCACGCGCCGTCCATGGCCGCGGCGAAAATTAATAGTACAATTTCGGTCCTGATTCACTCCCGCCAGGCCGACGCCATGCTCCGCGTCACCAAGCTCACTGATTACGCCACCGTGGTCCTGGCCGCCCTTGCCAGCGATCCCACCCGCGTGCACAGCACCGCCGAGCTGGCAGAGCGGGCCCGCCTGGAGCCCACCACCGTGGCCAAGGTGCTCAAGCCGCTGTCGCACGCCGGCCTGGTGGAAGGCTTCCGCGGCGCCAGCGGCGGCTACCGCCTGGCCCGCCCCGCGGCGCAGATCCCGCTGATCGCGATCGTGGAGGCCATCGAAGGCCGGCTCGGCATGACCGAGTGCTCAAGTGACCATTCCACCTGCGAACACGAATCGCACTGCGGCGTGCAGGTGCACTGGCGCCGCATCAACGATGTGATCGCCGACGCCCTGGGCGGCGTGACGCTGGCCGACATGCTGCCGCGCGCCGCATCCCGAAAATCCATACCGCTGCAGCTGTCTGCGGCAAGAGGCTGACATGGCCATCCAGAATGCAGAAATCGTCGAAAAGCTGTCGCGCCGTTACGACGCCGGCTTCATCACCGACATCGAATCCGACACCTTTGCGCCGGGCCTGAGCGAGGACATGATCCGCGCGCTCTCGGCCAAGAAGGAAGAGCCCGAGTGGATGACCGACTGGCGCCTGGCGGCCTACCGGCACTTCCTCACCATGCCGGTGCCCGAGTGGGCCAAGCTCGACATCGCCCCGATCGACCTGCAGGGCCTGAGCTACTACAGCGCGCCCAAGGGCCCCAAGTACCAGTCGCTGGCCGACGTGCCGCAGGAACTGCTGGACACGTACGACAAGCTGGGCGTGCCCCTGCATGAGCGCGCCAGGCTGGCGGGCGTGGCGGTGGACGCGGTGTTCGACTCGGTGTCGGTGGGCACCACGTTCCGCAAGGAGCTGGCCGAGAAGGGCGTCATCTTCTGCTCGATGTCCGAAGCCATCAAGGACCACCCCGAGCTGGTGCGCCAGTACCTGGGCAGCGTGGTGCCGACCGGCGACAACTATTTCGCGGCGCTGAACTCGGCCGTGTTCTCCGACGGGTCGTTCGTGTTCATTCCCAAGGGCGTGCGCTGCCCGATGGAGCTCAGCACCTACTTCCGCATCAACGCCGGCCACACCGGCCAGTTCGAGCGCACGCTGATCATCTGCGAGGACAAGGGCCACGTGTCCTACCTCGAGGGCTGCACCGCGCCCCAGCGCGACGAGAACCAGCTGCACGCCGCGGTGGTGGAGCTGGTGGCGCTGGAAGACGCCGAGATCAAGTACTCCACGGTGCAGAACTGGTACCCCGGCGACGAGAACGGCGTCGGCGGCATCTACAACTTCGTCACCAAGCGCGGCGAATGCCGCGGCGACCGCGCCAAGATTTCCTGGACCCAGGTTGAAACCGGTTCGGCCATCACCTGGAAGTACCCCAGCTGCGTGCTCAAGGGCGACGACTCGGTGGGCGAGTTCTATTCGGTGGCGCTCACCCACCACCGCCAGCAGGCCGACACCGGCACCAAGATGATCCACCTGGGCGCGCGCACCAAGTCCAAGATCATTTCCAAGGCCATCCGCGCCGGCCGCGGCCATAACACCTACCGCGGCCTGGTTAAGATGTAAAAAACCGCCGCCGGCGCCCGCAACTACACCCAGTGCGACAGCCTGCTGATCGGCAAGCACTGCGGTGCGCACACGTTCCCCTATATCGAGGTCAAGCACCCGACCGCCACCGTGGAGCACGAGGCCACCACGTCCAAGATCAGCGACGACCAGATGTTCTACTGCCGCAGCCGCGGCATCAGCCAGGAAGACGCGGTTTCGATGATCGTCGACGGCTTCTGCAAGCAGGTCTTCAAGGAGCTGCCGATGGAGTTCGCGGTGGAAGCCAAGAAGCTGCTGGAAGTGTCGCTGGAAGGGGCGGTGGGCTGATGCGGCCGATCCTTTCACTGCTGGCGTTTCCCCTGCTGCTGGCGGGCTGTGCGCCCGAGCCGGCCGCAACCCCGGCGCCGGCATCGGACGCCCCGCTGCACACGTTCGCGTTCTTCGTCAGCGACCTGCAGGCGCGCGACGCGCGCATCGCCGACTATGCCCAGGCCGACTGCGGCATGGTCGCGATTGCCCGCGTGTCGCGCATCCCGATCGACGACGACCTGATCCTTCCAGACCTGGTGGTGCAGTACGACCAGGACGGAGGGGAAATCAAACGCTGGGCCAAGTCCTATTCCAGCGAGATCCTGGCGATCTCGGGCGACGACCTTTTCTTCGGCGCCAGCCCGGGCGGCGACGCGGGCCCGTTCCGCACCACGCCCACGGGCGAAGTGGCGGTGGCCGTGCCGCTGGCCTCCAACCTTGAAGCCAACGCCCGATACGTTGCCTGCCCCGAAGCGCTGCCCAGCTTCAGCGACATGTCCCTGGTGAACTGCTACCAGACCACCGACGTCGCCGGCCGCCCGCTGAACCTGGCCTGGGAAGCAGGCTGCCCCACCGACTCTGCCGCGACGCCCTGATTCCCCAATGGAAACCACCATGCTCAAGATCCACAACCTCCACGCCCGCGTCGCCGGCAAGGACATCCTCAAGGGCCTTTCGCTCGAGGTGAAAGCGGGCGAAGTGCACGCCATCATGGGTCCCAACGGTGCGGGCAAGTCCACGCTGGGCAACATCATCGCCGGCCGCGACGGCTACGAGGTGGTCGAAGGCACGGTGCAGCTCGAGGGCGCAGACCTGCTGGCGCTTGAGCCCGAAGAGCGCGCTGCCGCCGGCGTGTTCCTGGCCTTCCAGTACCCGGTGGAAATCCCGGGCGTGAACAACACCTACTTCCTGCGCACCGCGCTCAATGCCCAGCGCAAGGCGCGGGGCGAGCCCGAGCTCGACTCGATGCAGTTCCTCAAGCGCGTGCGCGAAAAGCTGGCCGTGCTCGACCTCAAGGACGAACTGCTGCACCGCGCCGTGAACGAAGGCTTCAGCGGCGGCGAGAAGAAGCGCAACGAGATCTTCCAGCTCGCGCTGCTGGAGCCCAGGCTGGCCATCCTGGACGAAACCGATTCGGGCCTGGACATCGACGCGCTCAAGGCCGTGGCCGACGGGGTGAACCTGATGCGCTCGCCGGACCGCGCCTTCATCGTGATCACGCACTACCAGCGCCTGCTCGACTACATCAAGCCCGATGTGGTGCACGTGCTGGCCGAAGGCCGCATCGTCGAGAGCGGCGGCCCGGAGCTGGCGCTGGAGCTCGAAGCGCACGGCTATTCGTGGGTGAAGGACCGGATCGCACCGGGGGCGTCGGCCTGACCATGAGCGCCCTGCTGGAATCGATGAGTTCGGGCTTCGACGCCCTGCCGCCTGCCCTGGTGGAAGCCCAGGGCCTGGGTGCGCCGCGGCGCTCCGCCCTCGCCGCCGTCATGGCCGACGGCCTGCCCGGCCCGCGCAGCGAGGCCTGGAAGTACACCTCGCTGCGCGCGCTGTCGGCGCGCCGCTTCGGCTCCGCCAACGACTTGGCCGCGGTGGACGCCGCTGCCCTGGCCGCCATCCCGGCGCCCCGCCTGGTGCTGGTGAACGGCCGCTTCGACGCCGCGTTGTCGCAGCTTGGCGGACTGCCCGAAGGCGTCCATCTGCAGCCGCTGTCGCAGGCGCTGGCGGGGGACGATGCCCGCGCGGTGGCCGTGCTGGGCCGACGCTTCGACCGCCCCGATGAACTGTTCGCACGCATGAACGGCGCCCTGGCTACCGACGGTGCGCTGCTGCTGGTGGCGCAGGGCGTCGCGGTGCCGGCACCGGTGCACCTGGTTTTCGTGGGGGCGTCCGCCGACGGCGACATCGCCATGCACCTGCGCCATCTGGTGGAGCTGCGCAAGGATGCCTCGCTCACCCTGGTCGAACACCACCTGGGCCAGGGCGAGCATCGCCATCTCGCCAACCACCTGCTGCACGTGCACCTGGCCGGCGGCGCACGCCTGGTGCATGCCCGCCTGCAGGACGAAAGCATCGGCGCCACCCTGTTCGCCCGCACCGACGCCGTGCTGGCGTCCAACAGCGAGTACCGCCGGGTGGACCTGGAGCTGGGCGCCGGCCTGTCGCGGCACGAACTCAACATTTCGCTGCAGGGGGAAGGCGCCGCGGCCATCGCCGGCGGCATGCTGCTGGCCGACGGCCGGCGCCACCTCGACACTCGTCTGGGCGTACAGCACCAGGCCAGGAACACGCGCTGCGAGCTGCCCTGGCGCGGCCTGGCCGACCAGCGCGGGCGTGCCGTATTCCACGGCGGCATCACCATCCATGCCGGTGCCGACGGCAGCGACGCGGCACTGTCGAACAAGAACCTGCTGCTGTCCGACAGCGCCGAGATCGACTCACAGCCGGTGCTGGTGATCCACGCCGACGAAGTGAAGGCGGCGCATGGCGCCACCGTTGGCCGGCTGGACGAAACCGCACTGTTCTACCTGCGCAGCCGCGGCATCGGCCTGGCGCAGGCGCGCAGCCTGCTGATCCAGGCCTTCCTGCGCGAGCCGCTGTCGGTGCTGGGCGACGCCACCCTGGCCGACGCCCTGGGCGCGCTGGTCACCCAGCGCCTCGACCGCAAGGAGCTGGGCGCATGACCGGGACCGATACGGCAACCCGTCCCGACTGGCTGCGCATCCGCGCCGACTTCCCGGTGCTCACGCGCCAGGTGCACGGCAAGCCGCTGGTTTACCTGGACTCGGCCAACACCTCGCAGAAACCGCAGGCGGTGGTGCGTGCGATGGACGAGTTCTATCGCGAACACAACGCCAACGTTTCGCGCGCCGTGCATACGCTGGGCAGCGAGGCCACCGAGGCCTACGAGGGCGCGCGCCGGACCCTGGCCGCCTTCATCAACGTGCCGGCGGACGAGCTGGTGCTCACTTCGGGCACCACCTTCGCCATCAACCTGGTGGCCTACAGCTGGGCCATGCCGCGGCTCAAAGCCGGCGACGTCATCCTGCTCACCCTGATGGAGCACCACGCCAACATAGTGCCCTGGCAGCTGGTGGCCGAGCGCACCGGCGCCAGCATTCGCGTCGTCGGCATCACGCCCACCGGCGAGCTGGACCTTGACGACCTGCACGCGAAGATGACCGCGGACGTGAAGCTGCTCGCGTTCACCCATGTCTCCAACGTGCTGGGCACCGTGAACCCGGTGGCGGCCATCTGCCGCGAAGCGCGCAAGCGCGGCATCGTCACCGTGGTGGACGGTTCGCAGGCGCTGCCGCACCGCGCGGTGGACATCCCGGCGCTGGGCTGCGATTTCTACGCCTTCACCGGCCACAAGATGCTGGGCCCCACCGGCACCGGCGGGCTCTGGGCGCGCCGGCAGCACCTGCGCGAAATGCCGCCGTTCCTGGGCGGCGGCGAGATGATCCGTGAGGTTCGTTTCGACAAGACGGTCTACAACGACCCGCCGCACAAGTTCGAGGCCGGCACGCCCAACATCGCCGGCGTGATCGGCCTGGGTGCCGCCGTGGACTATCTGTCGGGCATCGGAATGGCCGACATCGAAGCCCGCGAACAGGCCTTGCTGCGGCTGGCCGAGGAGCGCCTGTCGGCGATCCCCGGCCTGCGCATCGTCGGCACCGCTCCGGGCAAGGCCGCTGTCATCAGCTTCCTGGTGGACGGCGCGCATGCGCACGACCTGGCCACGCTGCTGGACCTGGAAGGCGTGGCCGTGCGTTCCGGCCACCACTGCGCGCACCCCCTGATGGCCCACTTCGGCGTGCCGGCCACCTGCCGCGCGTCCCTGGCCTTCTACAACACCCACGCCGAAATCGACCGCCTCGGCACCGCGATAGAAAAAGCCCGCACCCTGCTGGCCTGACCCACCAGGTACCCGGTACATTCTCAATCCGGTAGATTTTCATCCCCGATGAGAAAATGTACCGGGTGCATTTTCCGCAATGGAGTCTGTGGGTATGAGTTGGTTGCCGCCGCTGGAATTCCGCGCCGCCACGTCGCGCGACGTTGATGCCGTCGTGGCCCTGGTGGAGTCGGCCTATCGCGGCGACGCCAGCCGCACCGGCTGGACCACCGAGGCCGACCTGCTGGACGGCCGGCGTACCGGGCCCGACGACGTGCAGGCCTGCATCGACCGGCCGCGCAGCCAGCTGCTCCTGGCCGAGCGCGGCGGCAAACTGATGGCCTGCGCGCACGTGGCCGACGAAGAGGGCTTCGGCTATTTCGGCATGTTCTCCGTGGTGCCCGGGCTGCAGCGCGCCGGCATCGGCAAGCAGGTGCTGGCCGAGGCCGAACGGATCGTGCGCGAGCGCTTCAGCCTGCCGATCTTGCGTATGACCGTGATTGACGTGCGCGAGGAGCTGATCGCGTACTACGAGCGCCGCGGCTATCGCCGCACCGGCATCAAGAAACCCTTCCCCTACGGCGACGAGCGCTTCGGCCTGCCCCGGCGCAGCGACCTGCGCTTTGAAGTGCTGGAGAAAACCCTGTGAGCAGCTGGGTGCGGGTATGCGACACCAGCGAACTGCTGCCGGGCGAATCCAGGGTGGCCTGGGACGGCGACACGCCCATCCTGGTGGTGAACCTGGACGGTGAGCTGTATGCGCTGGAGGACAAATGCAGCCATGAGGACTTCGAACTCAGCGCCGGCGCGATCGAAGGCGGGCAGATCGAATGCACCCTGCACGGCGCGCGCTTCGACCTGCGCACGGGCCACGCCCTGTGTGCACCCGCCTATGCCCCGGTGCCGCGCTTTCCGGTAAAGGTCGAGGAAGGCGCCGTCTGGACCCGCGACGACCGCTGAGCGTTCAGGCCGGGCTGATCTTGGCCAGCAGCAATTCCCCGCCACCGTCGATGATGCGCCGCGAAGGGCTGTCGGCGTCGGGCAGCAGCAGCACGCTGTCGCCCTGGTCCAGCCGCAGCGGGCGGGCGAGGTCCTTGAAATGCGCCTGGCCCTGGATCAGGTAGATCAGCCAGGTGGTGCCGGGCTCGGCGAAGAACACCATCGCGCCCACGAGCGGCCGGTGCAGCAGCGTCACCTGCACTTCGTTACGGCGCCAGATCAGATTGAAATCGTGCGTTGGGCCGTCCACCAGCCGGGCGGCCAGCGGGCGATCGCCGCTGAAGCGGATGCGCTCATGCGGCGGCTTGAGCGTTGCCGTCTGGCCGTCTTCGAAGTCCAGGTGCATGCCCTCACCGGCCAGCAGCACCAGCTCCCGGTCGCAGCCGGGAAAAGCGGAGAACGGCGCATCCTGGTCGACCTCGGCGATCGAAGCCCGCCACTGCCAGCCGTCGGCGCCCTCGGGATGGCGGTGGATTTCCCGCGTCCATCCGCACTCGTTGCGCCAGCGCTCGCGCCGGTATTCATGGGCCGGCAGGTGGAGGATGCGCATCAGGCCACCGCTGCCGCGGCGCAAGCTTCGCGCTGCGCCGCGCCCAGCGGCGCGCGACGGGAGCAGAGGCGATCGCCTGCGTGGAGGGACGGAAGCATCATGGCCCCAAGTCTAGCGCAGGCTCCGTGGCCGCTGGATCAGTGTTCGGCCGGTTCAAGCCAGGCCGCATTCCAATACGGGTAGTCACCCAAGCGCCCCACCAGCCCTGCACGAAGCGGATTGGCCACCAGGTAACGCGCCGCCTGCAGCAGGTCCTCCCCCGCCGGCAGCAGCCGATCGCTGAAGCCCCGACCCCACAGCCAGCCGTTTACCAAGTGACGATCATCCACGGCACGCGACGTGATGGCCTTGAAGCGCCCCACCAAGGTGGACAGCGTGTCGCGCTCGCCCAGGGTCACCAGGCCGTGCCAGTGGTCGGGCATCAGCACCCAGGCACTGACGCTGGAATCACGCCATGGCCAGTGGGCGGTGTGGATGCGGCAGACGGCGCGTGCGGCTTCATCGTCGCGGAACACGGGACGCCGGTACAGGGTCGGCAGGGTCAGTACGTAGGTCTGGCCGGGGATGGAGCGCTTGGCCAGGCGCTGGGCGCGCAGGCTGGGCGGCGGCGGCTTGCCCGCCGGCAGGGTCGCAGGCATCGGAGTCCTCGGCAGGGTCGGGGGAAAGAGCCCGGCCGGAGCCGGGCCGTCGCGTCGGGCGTGCCGGTTCAGTTGGATGCCGGCGCCGGGGCCTTGGGCTTGGGCTTGGCCGCCGCGGCGGGCGCCGGGGGCCCGGCGCCCCCACCAAAATTTTTTGGATAGCGGGTGAGCGAGATGGGGGACAGGCCGCATGCCCTAACCAACGCCCCCACGTAGGCGGGCTTGTAACCCGCCTCCG
>NZ_JAIBFH010000480.1 GCF_019459675.1 Arenimonas sp. | reverse complement strand
CCCCCCCCCCCCCCCCCCCACGGCGCCCTCGGGCACCACCACGTGCGCGGGAATGCCGCGACCCCGCGCCGCCAGCGCCAGCGCTGCGCCGTGGTTGCCCGAGGAATGGGTGACCACGCCCCGCCCGGCCAGCGCCGGGTCCAGCGCCCAGACCGCATTGCAGGCGCCGCGGAACTTGAAGGCGCCGCTGCGCTGGAAGTTTTCACACTTGAAGAACAGCTCGGCGCCCGTCAGTTCGTCCAGCGACGCCGAACGCAGCACGGGCGTGCCGTGCGCGTGCGGGGCGATGCGCGCGGCGGCGGCCAGCACATCGGCGTGAGTCAAGAGGCCATCGGTCATGTCGGGTCCGTGCAGGGGTGCGTGCTAGCCTAACAAAGCCGCAAATCCTTACGGAATGCCCCTAAAAATGAGCTCTCCCCGCACGGATGGCTTCGTCCATCTGGCCGATTACACCCCGCCCGCCTGGCGCATCGTGCATGCCGACCTGGCCTTCGATCTCGACCCCGAAGCCACCCGGGTGACCGCCCGGCTTGAGCTGCAGCCCGACCCGGCACAGCCCGGCGCGCCGCTGGTGCTGGACGGCGAAGGCCTGGCGCTGCTGGCGATTTCGCTCGACGGCGTGGCGTTGGACCCGGCCCGCTACCAGCACGGCGAGCGCGAGCTGCGCATCCACGGCGTGCACGCCGCCTGCGTGCTGGAAACCGTGGTGCGCATCCACCCGTCGGCCAACACGCGGCTGGAAGGCCTGTACACCAGCGGCGACCTGCTGCTGACCCAGTGCGAAGCCGAGGGCTTCCGCCGCATCACCTTCTTCACCGACCGGCCTGACGTGATGCCGCGCTGGCGCATCGTGCTGCGGGCGCCGCGCGCGGCTTACCCGGTGCTGCTGGCCAACGGCAACCCGGTGTCGGCGCGCGCGCTTGAAGACGGCCGCCACGAGGCCACCTGGGAGAATCCGCACCCCACGCCGGCCTACCTGTTCGCCATCGCCGCCGGCGCGCTGGATCGCGTCACCCGCACCGTCACCACGATGGAAGGCCGCGACGTGGAGCTCAACGTCTGGGCCGACCCGGCCGACGTGCCGCGCTGCGACTACGCGCTGGGCGCCGTCGAACGATCGCTGCGCTGGGACGAACAGCGCTTCGGCCGCGCCTACGACCTGGACGTGTTCAACGTGGTGGCGGCGCAGTACTTCACCATGGGCGCGATGGAGAACAAGGGCCTGAACATCTTCAACGCCCGCTACGTGCTGGCCGACGAAACCACGGCCACCGACGCCGACTTCATGGGCATCGAATCGGTGGTGGCGCACGAATACCTGCACAACTGGTCGGGCAACCGCGTCACCCTGCGCGACTGGTTCCAGCTGTCGCTCAAGGAAGGCCTGACCGTGTTCCGCGACTCGGAGTTCAGCGCCGACCTGCATTCGCGCGCGCTCAAGCGCATCGAAGCGGTGCGGGTGCTGCGCGGCCGCCAGTTCGCCGAGGATGCGGGCGCGCTGGCCCACGCGGTGCGGCCGGACCGCTACCGTGAAATCAGCAATTTCTACACGCTCACCATCTACGAGAAGGGCGCCGAAGTGGTGCGCCTGCTGCACACGCTGCTGGGCAACGACGTGTTCCGCGCCGGCATGGACCGCTATTTCGCCGACAACGACGGCCGCGCCGCCACGCTGGAGGATTTCCTGGCCGCGCACGCCGGCGCCAGCGGTCGCGACCTGGGCCAGTTCGCCCGCTGGTACGCCCAGGCCGGCACGCCCGAGCTGCACATTGCCGAAGCTTTCGATGCCGGCCGCGGCGAGTACACCCTCACCGTCGACCAGCGCCTGCCGCCGACGCCGGGCCTGCCCGAAAAGCAGCCGCTGCTGATCCCGCTGCGGCTGGCGCTTTACGACGCCGACGGTGCGGCCATCACCGCGGCGCCCACCTGCGACGCGGCGGTGGGCGCGGGCCGCGTGGAGCTGGTGGCGGCGCGGCACGTGCTGCGCTGGACGGGCCTGAAGGCCAAGCCGCTGCCCGCTTTCAACCACGGCTTTGCCGCACCGGTGAAGATCGCCTTCGACTACAGCGCCGGCGACCTGGCGCGGCTGGCGCGGCTGGAGCGCGACCCGTTCCTGCGCTGGGACCTGCTGCAGCAGCTGGCCACCGGCGCGCTGCTGCGCACGCTGGACGAGGACGCGGCCGCCGGTGCACTCAGCGACGCGCTGGCCGACCTGCTGGAAGACGAGTCCGCCGACCCGGCGTTCGTGGCCGAATGCCTGGCGCTGCCCGACTTCGACACGCTGGCCGAATCGGTGGCGGTGGTGGACGTGGACGCGCTGATTGGCGCCCGCGAATCGCTGCTCGACCGCCTGGCCGAAGACCAGGTGGAGCGCCTGCAGGCCCGCTACGAGGCGCTGGCCGATGCCGCCGGCCGCGGACTGACCGGCGAGGCGATGGCGGCACGCGCGCTGCGCAATGCCTGCCTGTCGTGGCTGACCCGCCTGGACCCGATGGCCGCGCTGGCGCAGGCGCAGTTCGACGGCGCACGCGACATGACCGAGCGCCTGGGCGCGCTGCGCTGCCTGGTGCATTTCGACGCCCCGGGCGCCGAGCCGGCGCTGCAGGATTTCCGCAGCCGTTTTGCCGACGACCCCCTGGTCACCGACAAATGGCTGAGCCTGGTGGCCACGCGCCCGCATCCGGACACGGTGGACGCCATCGTTGGACTGCTGGGTTCGCCGTGGTGGAACGTGACCAATCCCAACCGCGTGCGCGCCGTGCTGGGCGTGTTCGCGCGCAGCAATCCGCTGGGCCTGCATCGCCGCGACGGCCGCGGCGGCGTTTTGCTGGCCGGACAGATCGCGCTGCTGGACGCCATCAACCCGCAGGTGGCTTCGCGCCTGCTGGGTGCGTTCGAGAGCTGGCGCCGCCTGGCCGAACCGCAGCGCGCAAACGCGCGCGCGGCGCTGGCGTCGCTGGAAGGCAAACTGGTGTCGCCGGACTGTGGCGACCTGCTGCAGCGGCTGCTGGAGGACTGACCCGGGCGAAGCTCAGCGCTTGCCCATCAGGCTGGTGACGGCCGAGCCCAGCACCACCAGCGCGGCGCCCAGGTAGCCCAGGCTGGTGACCTGTTCGGAGGCGATGCTGGCGGGCCAGAGAGCGTGCACGCCGGCCACGGTGCCCAGGCACAGCAGCGGCGTGATGGCGAGGATGGCCGACACCCGCGACGCCTCCCAGTGCGCCAGCGCTTCGGCGAAGGCGCCGTACGCCACGAGCGTGTTCAGCGCGCAGTAAAGCAGCAGGCCCCAGTGCAGGCCATCGAGCTTGAGCAGGGACGCGGGCGAGGCCAGCGGCAGCAGCGCCACGCTGGCCACGGCATAGATGAACAGCAGGATGGCCGGCGACGACAGCCGCATCAGCAGCTGCTTTTGCAGCAGCGCATACGTGGCCCACACCACCGCCGCGAAAACCACCAGCGCCGAACCGGCCAGGTAGCCCGGGGCGCCAACGTCGAGCTGGTCGCGGAAGAACAGCGCCAGCCCGCCCGTGATCACCGCCAGGCCCGCCCACTGCCAGGCGTTGAAGCGTTCGCGGAAAACGAAGATGCCGCCCAGCGCCATCAGCAGCGGCGCCAGCTGGATCAGCAGCTGGGCGTTGGCGGGCGAGGTGTGCTGCACGCCCAGCAGGTAGAAGACGTAGTTGCCGATCAGGCACAGCGCCGCCACCAGCAGCAGCCACCAGCGCTTGCGGTCCAGCGCCGCGAACCCGCCCAGGCCGCCGCGCGCCGCCAGCCAGGCCAGCATCACCCCGGCGGCCAGCACGAAGCGGAACCAGGTGAGCGTGTAGGGGTCGACCTGTTCGAGGGTGATCTTCAGCGCCACCGGCAGCGTGGCCCAGCACGCTGCGGTCACCAGGGCCAGCAGCAGGCCCAACTTCCAGCGTCCCGAGGCTTGGTGCAGCGACATGGGTGACCCGGGGCGGCGATGTGAAGGGCGCGAACAGTAGCACGCGCACTTGATACGGCGAGGTTAAGCACGGATTCACCGCCTCGCGCCGAGACTGGGGTCGTCCATTGGGGGGTCGTCCATGTCGCGCCGAATTGTCCTGCTCGCTTCCTTGCTCATGCTTGGCCTGTCGGGCTGCGTGACCATGAACGAGGGTTACTACCGCGAGGGCTACTACAGCGACGGCGGCTACTACTATCCGGCCGAAGACGGCTACGGCGACTATTACCAGGGTCCCGAAGAAGTCGACTACAGCTATTACGACAGCTATTCGTATTCGCCGTTCTGGAGCCTGGACCGCTATGCCTGCGGCCCCTACTACAGCTGCTCGCCGTACTGGAACAGCTATTACGGCCGCCCCTATTCGGGCTGGAGCCTGTCGTTCGGCAGCCAGTGGAGCTATGGCAGCTGGGGCTGGTACGGCCGCAGCTGGTCGCCCTGGTACAACAGCCACGACTACTGGCGCCACTCCCGTTACCCGCGCAACCCCGACCGGGACAACCGTCCGCCGCCGCGGGTGGTGACGCCGGGCGACGACAGCCCGCCGCCTTACCACTACACGGGCGGGCCGCGCCCGGGCGTGCGTGATCCGGGCGGCATCGACGACAACCGCGGCGACTACCGTCGCCCGCGTCCCGGCCCTGGCCCCGGCCCCGGCCCCGGCGTGGACAACAGCGCCGACAAGGGTCGCTGGACGCCGGAGGGCTATGTGCGGCCGCTGCCCAGCGCCGACTTCCGCGAGCGCAAGAAGCCGGCGCCGCCGATCGAGCGCCGCATCACGCCCGTTGGCGATGTCCAGCCGCAGCCGGGCGTGGACGCCAGTGGCCCGCGCCCGGACTACCGCGGCTACCGCGGGTCGTCGCCTTCGCAGCCGCGCCAGGTGCCGCGCTTCCAGCGCCCCGAGGCGAGCGAGATGCCGCGCTACGAGCGGCCCGAGCCGCGCCAGACGCCGCGTTTCCAGAACCCCGAAGCGCGCCAGGACCCGCAGTACCAGCGCCCCGAGCCGCGCCAGGTCCCGCAGTACGAACGGCCCCAGCCGCGCGAGATGCCGCGCTACGAACGTCCCGAGCCGCGCGAAGCGCCCCGCCAGGAACGTCCCGAGCCGCGGCAGGCGCCGCGCTTCGAGCGCCCTGACCCACCCGAAGTGCGAGCTCCGTCACAGAACCAAGCTTCGGAACGGGAGGAATAGCCCTTCGCCCGTTGCTTCACCTGCGCAGGCGGTCCATTCTTTGACCGTCGACTGACCCAAAGCGTCGCTTAGTGACGCTTGAGCATGCCCCCGCATCGCTTGTTCGGCGCCCGGCACCAGGTCCCCCGGATACCCCCTGTTCCCAAAGACCCGCCGGGCGCCGACTTTTAATCCTGCCGCAACCGTGCGGCCCCAAAAAAAAGCCAAAAAAAGGGTCGGGGACACCCCCCCCGGGGGTGCCGGCCCAGGCATACCAAACCCGCCCCAGGCCCGCCCCGGGTGAGTGTGGGGAACCCCCCCCCGCCCCGCCCCCCCCCCACCCTGGCATCCCTACCGCGCGCCTGACCAGCCCCTGTTCAGTCTGGTCAACGCCCCCCGGCGTCGGCCGCGGTAGGTGCCTTTTGCTCAAAGCAGGAACCGTGCCAAGCTCAGGCCGCCCGCACACGGGCCCTGCGGCGCGTGATAATCCGCCCGCACCGCGGCCACAGCCAGGGAACACAAATGGTGAGCTACGACGTCATCGTGATCGGCGGTGGCCATGCCGGCACCGAAGCCGCGCTGGCGGCCGCGCGCGCCGGTGCGCGCACGCTGCTGCTGACCCACAGCATCGAAACGGTCGGCCAGATGAGCTGCAACCCGGCCATTGGCGGTATCGGCAAAGGCCACCTGGTGCGCGAGATCGACGCGATGGGTGGCGCCATGGCCAAGGCCGCCGACCGCGCCGGCAACCTGTGGCGCACGCTCACCGCCAGCAAGGGTCGGGCCGGGCGCGCCACGCGCGCGCAGGCCGACCGCGTGCTCTACAAGGCCGCCATCCGCAGCATCGTCGAGAACCAGCCCGGGCTTGAGATGTTCCAGCAGGCGGTGGACGACCTGCTGATCGAGGGCGACCGCGTCACCGGCGTGATCACCCAGAGCGGGCTGGTGTTCCGCGCCGGCGCCGTGGTGCTGACGGCGGGCACGTTCCTGGCCGGCCGCATCCACGTGGGCCTGGTGAACTATCCCGGCGGCCGCGCCGGCGACCCGCCGGCCCCCACGCTGGCGCCGCGCCTGCGCGCGCGGCCGTTCGTCGTGGACCGGCTCAAGACCGGCACGCCGCCGCGCATCGACGGGCGCAGCATCGATTATTCGGGCCTGGCCGAGCAGCCGGGCGACACGCCGGTGCCGGTGTTCTCGTTCCTGGGCAGCGCCGCCGACCATCCGCGCCAGGTGTCGTGCTGGATCACCCACACCAGCGAGCGCACGCACGACATCATCCGCGGCGGCCTGGACCGCTCGCCGATGTACTCGGGCGTGATCGAAGGCGTGGGCCCGCGCTACTGCCCCAGCATCGAAGACAAGGTGGTGCGCTTCGCCGACAAGGCCTCGCACCAGGTGTTCGTGGAGCCCGAAGGCCTGGACACGCACGAGGTCTATCCCAACGGCATTTCCACGTCGCTGCCCTACGAAGTGCAGGTGGACCTGGTGCGTTCGATCAAGGGTTTCGAAAACGCGCACATCACCCGGCCGGGCTACGCGATCGAGTACGACTATTTTGATCCGCGCGGGCTGAAGGCGTCGCTGGAAACCAAGCTGGTGGCCGGGCTGTTCTTCGCCGGCCAGATCAACGGCACCACCGGCTACGAAGAAGCGGCCGCGCAGGGCCTGCTGGCTGGCCTGAACGCCGCGCGCCACGTGCAGCAGCGCGACGCGTGGTCGCCGCGCCGCGACCAGGCCTACCTGGGCGTGCTGGTGGACGACCTGGTGACGCACGGCACCACCGAGCCCTACCGCATGTTCACCAGCCGCGCCGAATACCGGCTGCAGCTGCGCGAAGACAACGCCGACGCGCGCCTGACGCCGATCGGCCGCGAACTGGGCGTGGTGGACGACGCGCGCTGGGCAGTGTTTGCGCGCAAGGCCGAGGCGGTGGAGTCCGAACGTGGCCGCCTGCAGGCGCTGTGGGCCGCACCTGGCGGCGCCATCGCCAGCGAACTTTCGCAGCGCACCGGCATTGCATTGAGCCGCGAGGCCACCGCGCTGGACCTGATGAAGCGCCCCGAGATCGACTACGCCACGCTGATGCAGCTGCCCAGCCTGGGCCCGGGCGTGGACGACGCGGCGGTGGCCGAGCAGGTCGAAATCGGCGTGAAGTACTCGGGCTACCTGGTGCGCCAGCACGAAGACATCGAGCGCAGCCGCCGCCACGAGGAAAGCCGCATCCCGGACGACTTCACCTACGCCGGCATCTCCGGCCTGTCGGCCGAGCTGCAGGCCAAGCTGGCCCAGGTGCGGCCCGAAACCATCGGCCAGGCCCAGCGCATTCCCGGCATGACGCCTGCCGCCATTTCCCTGCTGCTGGTTTGCCTGGCCAAGCGTCGCGGCCGGCGCGTGGCCTGAGCCCGCCCCGCGGCAGTTGATGATGCAGCGGGTGGGCAGTGCGACGATGACGGCGGCGGAAGAAGCGGTTAGCGTGAACGGATGAAAACCCTGCTGCTGACCCTCGCCCTGCTGCCGGCCCTTGCCATGGCCGCCACCGTTGAACCGTGGCCGCTGCCCGCACCCGCCGGCGCGTCGCAGCCCAACCTTTCCGTGGCGCCCGGCGGGGACCTGCTGCTGAGCTGGATCCAGAAAGATCCCGCCGGCGGCCATCGGCTGGTGTTCGCGCGCCAGGGCCCTGCGGACGCGCGCTGGTCGGCGCCGCGCTTGATCGCGCAGGGCAAGGACTGGTTCGTGAACTGGGCCGACTTCCCCGCGCTGCAGGCGCTGCCCGACGGCAGCCTGTGGGCGCATACGCTGGTCAAGAACGGCCAGGCCACCTACGCCTACGACGTGCGCCTGCAGGTGTCGCGCGACGGCGGAGTGACCTGGCGGCCCGCCGACGCCGTGCACGACGACGGCACGCCCACCGAACACGGTTTCGCCAGCCTCTGGCCGCAGTCGCGCGACCAGCTGGGGATCGTCTGGCTGGATGGCCGCAAGACCGCAGGCGGCCACGACCATGCCGACCACGGCGGTGCCGGGGCGATGACGCTGCGGTCGGCGACGTTCGATGCGGCCGGCCAGCGACGCACGGACCTCGAAATAGACGCCATGGCCTGCGACTGCTGCCAGACCGATGCGGCGATCAGCGGCCGCGGCGTACTGGTGGCCTACCGCGACCGCGAGGCCGGCGAGATCCGCGACATCAAGGTCGCCCGTTTCGACGGCAAGACCTGGACCGCGCCGGCGCCGGTGCACGCCGACCGCTGGTTCATGCCCGCCTGCCCGGTGAACGGCCCGGCCATTGCGGCGCGCGGCAACCGGGCCTGGGTGGCGTGGTACACCGGCGCCGGCGCCCCCCCCGGGGGGGGGGGGGGGCCCGGGGGCCACCCGGGGCCGTGGGTTGGGGCCCGGGGCGGAGTGGGCGCGGGGGGGGGGCCGGGGGGCCCCCCCCCCGGCCGCGG
>NZ_JAIBFH010000468.1 GCF_019459675.1 Arenimonas sp. | reverse complement strand
CCCCCCCCCCCCCGCCGAACCGCCGCTGGGCCTGGCCATCCGCCTGGGCTGGCTGCGCCGGGCCGAAGCCCTGCGGGCCGCGGGCGCGGACCCGAATGCGCGCGATGGCCGCGGCCACACCGCCCTGCACTGTGCCGCGACGCTGGGGCGCGAGGGCGCCCTGCGGGTGCTGATCCGCCACGGCGCTTCGCCGGCCCTGTCGGCGCCCGACGGCCAGACGCCGCTGGGCCTGGCGCTGGCCGCCGATCGGCGCGAGCTGTCGCACTGGCTTGAGTGGCGCCAGTGGCAGCTGCCGGGGCGCACGCTCCAGTCGTCCGACCTGCCTTCGGCGGCGATGGCGGGTGACGCCGAAGCGGTGCTGCGCCTGCTGGAGCTGGGCCTGCCGGTGGACGGCGTGGATGCCCAGGGCTGCAGCGCACTGCTGCGCGCCGCCGGCGGCGGCCATGACGTGGTGGTGGCGCTGCTGCTGGAGCGAGGCGCCGACACCGCGCTGGCGGCGCGCACCGGCGCCACGCCGCTGTCGGCCGCGATCAGCATGCGGCACGTGGGCGTGGTGGACCAACTGCTGCGCGCCGGCGCCAGGCCCGACCAGCCGCTGCCGGGCGACGTGACGCCGCTGATGCTGGCGGCCGCGCTGGGCCAGCCGGAGCTGATTTCACGCCTGCTGGCGCACGGCGCCGACCCCGAGGCGCGCGACGCGCAGGGCCTGGGCTCGCTGCACTGCGCGGCGCTGCATGCGTTCTCGTCGCGCGACCGCCAGCGTGTGCTGGCGCTGCTCGACACGCTGCTGCTGGCCGGCATCGCCCCGGACGAAGCCAGTGCGCTGGGCCAGACGCCGCTGCTGCTGCTGTTGGGCGCCCGCGCCGAACCGGGCGCCGCCTGCGACGAAGACGTGCTGCTGGCGGCACTCGAACGCCTGCTGGCCGAAGACGTAAGCCTGGACGCGCAGGACCAGCGCGGTTTCGGTGCCCTTCACCTGGCGGCGATGCACGGCCTTCCGCGGGTGGTGCAGCGCCTGCTGCGCGAGGGCGGCAACCGCCTGGCGCGCGACACCCTGGGCCGCACGCCGCACGACATCGCCGTGCTTCGCGGCTTCGTGGACGTGGCGTCCGAGTTTGAACCATCGCGCAGCCCGCCGTCGCTGGCGCGCTTCCTGCGCGACCCGCGCTGAAGCCGCAGGCGGGGCTGCGGCGGCTTACTCGATCTTCTTGACCCGTTGTTCGTCATCGCCCGCCGCCTCCGGCGGCAGGTCGGCTTCGAACAGTGTTTCCAGCTCCCGCTGCGCCTCGCGCGCCGAAGCCACCAGGGCGGCTTCGTCGTCGTAGTACAGGTGCTGTTCGCGCAGCAGCGTCTCGTCGTGTTCGCGGAAGCGGTCGGTATTGCGGTGGGCTTCCTCGGGCGGCACGCCCAGCGCCTCCATCACCCGGCGGCCCAGCACCAGGCTGGAGTGGAAGGTCTCGCGCGTGGCCTGCACGTCCATGTCCATCAGCTTGAACGCGTGCTGGCGATTGCGGGCCCGGGCGTAGATCTTCAGGTGCGGGAACAGGCGCTTCACCACGCGCGCGGTGCGGATGTTGGCGTCGGGGTCGTCGGTGGTGAGCACGAACACTTCGGCGCGGTCGGCGTGCGCGGCGCGCAGCAGCTCGGGGCGGGCCGGGTCGCCGAAGTAGACCTTGTTGCCGAAGCGGCGCAGGAAGTCCACCTGTTCGGCGCTGTTCTCAAGCGCGGTGAACGGGATCTTCTGCGCGCGCAGCATGCGCCCGACGATCTGCCCCATGCGCCCGAAGCCGGCGATGATCACGCGCGGGTAGTCGTTGTCTATCCGGTCGGGCTCGCGTGCCGGCTTGGCTTCGCCCGGCGCGGGCAGCCGCGCCAGCGCCATCAGCAGCAGCGGCGTGGCGGCCATCGACAGGCCGACAATGACGAACAGCTGGTCGCGCAGCGCGGCCTCGATCAGCCCGGCCTTGAGCGCTTCGGCGAACACCACGAAGCCGAACTCGCCGCCCATCGCCAGCACGCCGCCCAGCATCAGCGCGCTGCGCCAGGGCAGCCCGCCGAACAGCCGGCCCACCGCCACCAGCACCAGTGACTTCACCAGCAGCAGTGCCACCACGCCGCCGGCGATCAGCGCCGGCTGGTCGCGCACCACGTCCAGGTCGATGCTCATGCCCACGGCCATGAAGAACAGCCCCAGGAACAGGCCCTTGAACGGTTCGATATGCGATTCCAGTTCGTGCCGGAATTCCGAATCCGCCAGCAGCACGCCGGCCAGGAACGCCCCCAGGCCCATCGACAGCCCCACCCACTGCATCAGCCACGCGGTGCCGGCCACCACCAGCAGCGCGCTGGCGCTGAACACTTCGACCATCTGCGCGCGCGCCACCACGCGGAACAGCTGCGCCAGCAGGAAGCGGCCACCCAGCACCACCGCGCCAATCACCAACACCGCGTTCACCACCGACGACACCGGCGGCGCCGACTGCGCCAGCGCCTTGGCTTCGCCCAGCAGCGGAATGGCGGCCAGCAGCGGGATCGCCACCAGGTCCTGGAACAGCAGGATGGCGAAGGCCACCCGGCCGTGGTCGGCGCCCAGCTCCTTGCGCTCGGCCAGCAGCTGCAGGCCCACGGCGGTGGACGACAGCGCCAGGCCCAGGCCGATGATCACCGGTGCCTTCCATCCGGTGCTGAAGAACGCGATCACCCCGCCGATGGCCAGCGCCGACAGCAGCACCTGCAGCCCGCCGCTGCCGAACACCTTGCGCCGCAGCACCCAAAGCCGCGCCGGCGACAGCTCCAGGCCGATGATGAAAAGCATCATGACCACGCCGAACTCCGACGCCGCCAGCACGTCCTCCGGATCCGGCACCAGCTTCAGGCCGTCGGGGCCGATCGCCACGCCGGCCACCAGGTAGCCCAGGATCGCGCCCAGCCCGAGGCGACGGAACAGCGGCACGGCGATCACCGCCGCCACCAGGAAGATCAGGATGATGCCGAGGTAGCCGCCGGTTCCATGCATGGCCTGATTATGCGCGCCGGTTGATTGCGGTTGAAACAGTCACCGCCGTGATGGTGTACTGCGGGCAACCCAGGAGCCCCCCGATGAAAAAACTCTTGCTGTTCCTGCTGCTTGCCGCGTCACCGACCCTCGCCGCCTCGCCGGACCTGCAGCTGTACACGGCCCGCGCCGAGGGCAGCCTCACCATCGGCGCGGACGGCAGCGTGCTGGACGTTGAATTGGCCAGTGACGCCAACCTCGGCACCGGCGTGCTGGAGGGCTACGAGGAGCGCGTCCGCGGCTGGCGATTCGAACCCATCATCCAGGACGGCCGGCCGGTGACTGCCCGGGGGCGCCTGCAGCTGTCCCTGGTCGCCGCGCGCGAGCAGGGCAACGACACGGCGACGTTCGCCATCCGCGGCGTGCAGTTCCTCGACCCCCCTGGCGCAACTTCCGAGAGTGGACGCTCGTTCCTTGCGGCGCCCTCGTACCCGACCAATGCCCTCAGGGCGGGCGTCGGCGCCGAGGTGATGCTGCTGCTCAAGCTTGATGCGCAGGGCCGCGTGCAGTCGGCCACCACCGAGCAGCTGGCGCTGCTGGGGGTGGTCACGCGCCAGTCGCACCAGGCCAACTATGCGGCGCAGTTCCGCCGCTCCGCCGAGCGGGTGGCGCTGCAGTGGAGCATCACCGGCCAGCCGGATGGCCAGGTGGTCCGCGTCCCGGTGCGCTACACCACCGACCGCTGGAGCGGCGGCTGGGCGCCCACCACCGTGCAGCCGGTAGAACTTCCGGAGTGGGCCGTGCTGGCCATGGCCACGCAGCAGGCCACCGACCTCAGCGCCGGCGGCGTGGCCACCGCCCCGCACTTAAAACTGCTGACGCCGCACGACGGTGCCTGAGCCAGGCGCCACCCCGCCCAGAAAAAAACCCCCCGCAACCGGG
>NZ_JAIBFH010000464.1 GCF_019459675.1 Arenimonas sp. | reverse complement strand
CTTCATCTCGGCCGCCGACAGCACTTCCTGGCTGTCGCGTCCTTCGGGCTGGAAGCCGTCGTTGACGATCTCGGTGCCGGCCTCGATCAGCTGGCGCATCACGGCCTTCTCGCGCACGATCTCGGCGTAGGCGCGGATGTTGGCGGCCGACGGGGTGCTGGACGCCAGTTCGATCAGGTAGCCGGTGCCGCCGATCTGTTCGGACAGGGCGTTGACCTCGAACCATTCGCCCAGGGTGACGGCGTCGAAGGGTTTGTTCTTTTCGCTCAGGTCGCGGATGGCGCGGTAGATGAGGCGGTGGTCGCGGCGGTAGAAGTCGTGTTCGGTGAGGAAATCGCCGACGCGGTCGAGCGAATCCGGGGCCAGCATGAGGCCGCCGATCACGGCCTGTTCGGCCTCCACCGACTGGGGCGGGACGCGCAGGGCGTCGATGCGGGCTTCGGTGCGGAAGGATTCGGAGCGTACGGGCATGGTGGCCTTGGAATTCAGGTGGGCGCGGGTCGGAACTCCACCCGCCGCCGGGTCAGCCATGGTAGCCACCCCGGCCGCCCCTGCGTTAGGTATAAGCCTGTGCATAACCGGTGCATAGCTTCGCACCCGGCCCTCTCAGATCCTGCGACTCAGCCGCTGCAGGAGTGCCGTCAGGCCCGATGCTCCCGGCCATCGTGGGAGCGCCCTCGATCAGGGCTCACTACGCCTCCGACCCCTGCCCCACGGCAGCGTTCAGCGAGCGTCGCCGGCCTCGTCGGCTGTGGCGATCGTCGATTCAATCCAGTCGGCGTAGTTCCCCAGCCGAACGCCGTAGCTGGTCTCCCCGTACCTGCCCGGCTGGACTTCCGTGCCGGTGACGATGCCACGCTTCCACGCCGTGATGCCGGCAACGTGCCATTGGTCGCCCACGGCGACCAGGATCGGGCTGCCGCTGTCTCCGCTCCCGGTCGACGCTTCGAGCGGGAGCGCGTTCGGCGGCATGTCGAAGCGGTATCCGATCCACCGGCCTTCCGAGACACTGATCGTGTTGTAACCCTGGCGCAGATCGGTCCGGCGTGGCGCGTTCAGGGCGTGTCCCTTTGACCCCGTCCCCGTGGCGCCCCGCCCCATGATCCGGACGACCTTGCCCAGCACGGGGCCGCCGTGGATCGGCACGGGCGCGACATCCACGACCGGTTCGGCGAGCTGGACCAGCGCGAGGTCGTCGGAGGCGGCGAGGAAGCCAAAAAAGGCCTCCCAATCACCCGACTTCAGGGCGGCGTCGACCATGGCCTGGGGAGGCGTCCTGTAGCCCGGATGGATGACGACGCCGCGCACGGCGCGTGGCGTGCCGCCGACCACCACCACGTCCAGTGCGTGCTGCCAGCTGACGGCGTGGGCGGCGGTGATGACCCACTGCGGCGCGATGAGGACGCCATGGCCCTCACCGGGCAGGTCGGCCAGCGCGGGTAACCCGGAGCTCGCCATTCGATGCTGCCGATCCGGGACATCGTCGCGAATGACCACGGCGCCCGCACCGAACGACAGCAGCAGGAGCAGCAGGGCAGCAAGGCGCATGGGCCACGTCCGATATTGGGATGCCCGATTGTCGGGAGCCAGGGTCGGGTTGGCAATGTGCGGGGGCCGGGAAAGACGAAGGGCGCCCAGAGGCGCCCTTCGGGGGCAGCTTGAAGCGCGAAGATAAGGCTTCCGGCTCGACAACCCCCTT
>NZ_JAIBFH010000450.1 GCF_019459675.1 Arenimonas sp. | reverse complement strand
ATTCGCCGAAGCCGAAACTCAAAAAGGTTCTGCGCGCTGTCAGTCGCCTCGGCGGGGGCCCCCCCCCCCCCGGGGGGGGGGGGGGGGGGGCCGCAGCGGGGAGGGCGGGGGGGGGGGGTTTTGGGGGGGGGGGGGGGGGTGGGGGGGTGGGGGGGGGGCCCCCCCCCGCGCGACGCCAGCCTGGGTTTCTTGTCGGGTGGGCATCTGTTCCTGGCGTTCCTGCTGATGGCCACCACCGGGCCAGCCCTGGCCACTCTCGTGCGGCACCGGCGCTGGCCCCTCAGGCGCGAGCGGCTGGGCGTCGTGCTCGCGGTGTTGATGGGCATGGTGGCCAGCCTGTTCGCCGACATGTGGGCGTCCAATGCCGTGGAGCAGCGCGTTGAATCGGCGCTGGTGGAGCAGGGCGTGGCCACCAGCAAGAAGCCAGACGTCGATCCGGCGGTATGGCCGCTGGCGATTGCGATCAACGCCGCCGTGCTTGCGCTGGTGTATGGCCTCTTCGGCGGCGGACTGTCCCTGCGCGCCTACTTCAGCGAAGAACGGCGCTGGAACGAGAACAGCAGGCAGAAAGAGCTCCGGGCCCTGCGTGCCCAGAAGCAGCAGTCCGACCTGCGGCTGGGCCTGCTGCAGGCCCAGGTGGAGCCACACTTCCTGTTCAACACCCTGGCCTCGGTGCGCGCACTGGTCAGCCAGGACCCCCGCCAGGCCGAAGCCACCCTGGACGCGCTGGTGGACCACCTGCGCGCCACGATTCCCAAACTGCGCGACGGGGAAGCGCTGCTGCACTCGACCCTGGGCCAACAGTTCGAAATCTGCGCCAGCTATCTGGAGCTGATGCGCCTGCGCACGGGAGGTCGGCTGAGCCATGCGGTAGAGATAGCGCCGGATCTGCGCGAGCTGGAGTTCCCGCCGCTGCTGCTGATAACGCTGGTGGAAAATGCCATCAAGCACGGCATCGAGCCCCGGCCCGGCGCCGGCCGGGTCGAAGTGCGTGCCGCGGTCCGGGGTGATCGGCTGGTGGTGAGCGTGGTGGACGATGGCGCCGGCCTGCAGCCGGGCCTGGGCAGCGGCATGGGTCTGGCCAACGTGCGCGAACAGCTGGCGCAGCGGTTCGGCGACCAGGCCACGCTCACGCTGCGCAACCTGGCCGGGCGCGGCGCGGTGGCCGAGATCACCCTTGCGTTGGAGCGCGGCGCATGATCCACGCCACCGCTTTGGTCGCCGAAGACGAAGCGCCGCAGCGCCGGGCCCTGCTGGCCCTGCTGGCCCAGGCGTGGCCGGGGCTGGAGGTGGTGGCGCAATGCGAGGACGGCCCCGGCGCAATGGACGCCGCGGTCCAGCTGCGGCCCGCCGTGGCCTTCCTGGACATCCGCATGCCCGGCGTCAGCGGCCTGGACGTCGCGCGTGCGGTGGTGGAAGCAGGGGGGCTGGTGGTGTTCACCACGGCCTACGACGACTACGCCATCCGCGCCTTCGATGCCGGCGCCATCGACTACCTGCTCAAGCCCGTGGCGCCCGCGCGGCTGGCGCAGGCGGTCGATCGGCTGCAGCAGCGGCTCGCGTCACCGCTGTCCAGTGATGCTTCTGCGATCAAGCTGCTCGAGGAGCGCCTGCGGCCGCAGGGCGAGCGCCAGATCCGCTGGATCACCGCCAGCGTTGGTGACGCCGTGCGCATGATCGGCATCGACGAGGTGCTTTTCTTCCAGGCCCAGGACAAGTATGTGCGCGTGGCCACGGCCGCCGGCGACGCCATCATCCGCACGCCGGTGAAGGACCTGTTGGCGGGGCTGGACCCGGACACCTTCTGGCAGGTGCATCGCGGGGTAGTGGTGCGCGTTGCCGCCATCGATCGCCTTCGCAAGGACGATCTTGGCAAGTCCAGCCTCAGCCTGCGTGGCCATGCCGAGCAGCTGCCGGTGAGCGCCGCCTTCCTGCACCGGTTCCGCGGCATGTGAAGGCGCGGTGTGGTCGGGCGCGGGCGGGGAACGGTACAGTGTGCGCAGCCCAACCCGACGTTGGCTGCCGCCAAACCCATCCCCGTATTCTGAGAGCTGCCGATGCCGAGGTGGGTGCGCAAGCTGGTGATCGTGTTGGCCGTACTGGCGCTTTCGTGCGGTGCCAGCGCCGCCGCTCCGTCCCGCATCACCGTGTTCGCGGCGGCCAGCCTGCAGGAAAGCCTGGACGACGTGGTCCAGGCGTGGCGGCTGCGCAGCGGCCAGCCCGTGGTGGTGTCGTATGCGGCCAGCTCCGCGCTGGCCAGGCAGATCGAGCAGGGCGCTCCGGCGGACGTGTTCATATCGGCCGACGGCGATTGGATGGATTACCTGGAACAGCGCGAACTGCTCGCCGCCTCCACGCGTTTCGACCTGGTGGGCAATCGCCTGGTGCTGGTGGCGCCGTCGGGGTCCGCGCAGGGCCCGCTGTCGCCACGTGCAACCGCGCAGCTGCTGGCGGCGCTGGGCGACCACGGTCGCCTGGCCGTCGCGCAGACCACGTCCGTGCCCGCCGGCCGCTACGCTCGCGCCGTGCTGCAGGCCACCGGCGGTTGGGATCGATTGCAATCGCGCCTGGCGCAGGGCGAGAGCGTGCGCGCGGCCCTGGCCTTCGTGGCCCGCGGCGAAGCGCCGCTGGGCATCGTCTACGCCACCGACGCCCGGGCCGAGCCCAAGGTGCGCGTGGTGGCCACGTTCGATGCCGCCGACCATCCCGCCATCGTCTATCCGGCCGCGGGGCTTCGGGCGGCCCCTGCCGGTCGCAGCGAAGGCTTCCTGGCGTTCCTGCGCAGCGATCAGGCGCGCGCCATCTTCGGCCGTTACGGCTTCACGACGCCCTGATCGTGTTCAACGCCGACGAGCTGGCCATCATCACCCTGAGCCTGCGCATCGCGGCGCTGGCGGTGCTGTGCGCGCTGCCGTTCGCCGTCGCCGCGGCCTACGTGCTGGCGCGCTGGCAGTTCCGCGGCAAGGTGTTGTTCGACGTGCTGGTGCACCTGCCGCTGCTGCTGCCGCCGGTGCTCACCGGCTACGTGCTGCTGCTGGTGCTGGGCCGCCAGGGGCTGGTGGGCCAGCCGCTGGAGCAGTGGTTTGGCATCAGCTTCGCGTTCCGCTGGACCGGCGCGGTGATCGCGGCCGCGGTGATGGCCTTCCCGCTTTTCGTGCGCGCCATCCGCCTGTCCATCGAAGCCATCCCGGTGGAGATAGACGAGATGGCCGCCAGCCTGGGCGCGCGGCCCTGGGCGAAGTTCTGGCAGGTGCTGCTGCCCCTGAGCCTGCCCGGGGTCGCGGCCGGCATGGCCCTGGCCTTCGCCAAGGCCCTGGGGGAGTTCGGCGCCACCATCACCTTCGTTTCCAACATCCCGGGCGAAAGCCAGACGCTCTCCCTGGCGATGTACAGCCTGCTGCAGGTGCCCGGCAGCGAGGGTGGCATCGGCCGGCTGGCGATCATTTCGGTGCTGCTGGCCGTTGGCGCGCTGTTGGCGTCGGAGTGGCTGGTGCGCAGATCGGCCTATCGGCGCAGCACTGAATAGCGGCCGCCGGCAGCCTGAACGAAGTCCAGTCACCTGCCGTCAACTTTCGCGGCCGGGGACGGCGCTAGACTCACACCACGCCCGCCCCCTGGAGTCCGCCGTGAAGAAGATCGCCATCGCCCTTGCCCTGGGCCTGTTCGCCGCCCACGCCCACGCCCAGGCGGACGCCGCAGCTACCGAGGCCGCGCCCGCCGCGGCCGAAACCACCGTGATCACTCCCGACGCAACAGCCACGCAGGCGCGCGACACCGGCTGCGTTCGCGCGACCGGCACCCGCATCGACAAACGCGACAAGAACGGCTGCACCGGCGCCCCGGGCGAGTCCTACAGCCGTGAGGACATCGACCGTACGGGCGCCGTCGACACCGCGGACGCCCTCCGAAAGCTCAGCCCGCGCGCCACGGTCCGCCGCGGCGGCTGAGGGGTCGCTGCCATCCGGCCACCGCCGCCTCCGGGCGGCGGTGTCGTTTCGGGCGGCGCCGAAAACCTATAATCGGGCGTCCCAGCCAGGAGGCGCCCCATGTCCGCCAGCCGCCACGATCCGTCCCGCACCGTCCGTGCGCCGCGCGGCAAGCAGCTCAGCTGCCGCAGCTGGCTGACCGAAGCGGCCTACCGCATGCTGCAGAACAACCTCGACCCCGACGTGGCCGAGAACCCGGCCGACCTGGTGGTGTACGGCGGCATCGGCCGCGCCGCGCGCGACTGGGACTGCTACGACGCCATCCTGAAGTCCCTGCGCGAACTGGGCGACGACGAGACGCTGCTGGTGCAGAGCGGCAAGCCGGTCGGCATCTTCCCCAGCCACGCCGACGCGCCGCGCGTGCTGATCGCCAACTCCAACCTGGTGCCGCACTGGGCCACGTGGGAACACTTCCACGAGCTCGATCGCAAGGGCCTGATGATGTACGGCCAGATGACCGCAGGCAGCTGGATCTACATCGGCAGCCAGGGCATCGTGCAGGGCACCTACGAAACCTTCGTCGAGATGGGCCGCCAGCATTACGGCGGCAGCCTGTCCGGCCGATGGATCCTTACCGCAGGCCTGGGCGGCATGGGCGGCGCGCAGCCGCTGGCGGCGTCGCTGGCGGGCGCCTGTTCGCTCAACATCGAATGCCAGCAGAGCCGCATCGACATGCGCCTGCGCACGCGCTACGTGGACGAACAGGCGGCCGACCTCGACGACGCGCTGGCACGCATCGCCAAGTACTGCGCGGCCGGCGAAGCCAAGTCCATCGCGCTGCTGGGCAATGCCGCTGAAATCCTGCCCGAGCTGGTGCGCCGCGACGTGCGCCCCGACGCCGTCACCGACCAGACCAGCGCCCACGACCCGCTGCACGGCTACCTGCCGGCCGGCTGGACGCTGGAGGAGTGGTTCAGCGCGCAGAAGAACGACCCGGAACGCGTGGTCAATGCCGCCAAGCATTCCATGCGCACCCACGTGGAGGCGATGCTGAACTTCGAAGACATGGGTGTGCCAACCTTCGACTACGGCAACAACATCCGGCAGATGGCCTTCGACGTGGGCTGCAAGGACGCGTTCGACTTCCCGGGCTTCGTGCCGGCCTACGTGCGGCCGCTGTTCTGCCGCGGCATCGGCCCGTTCCGCTGGGTGGCGCTGAGCGGCGACCCGGAAGACATCTACAAGACCGACGCCAAGGTGAAGGAGCTCATTCCCGACAACCCGCACCTGCACCGCTGGCTGGACATGGCGCGCGAGCGCATCGAGTTCCAGGGCCTGCCGGCGCGCATCTGCTGGGTCGGCCTGGGCGACCGCCACCGCCTGGCGCTGGCGTTCAATGAAATGGTGCGCAGCGGTGAAGTGAGCGCGCCGATCGTGATCGGCCGCGACCATCTTGATTCCGGCTCCGTCGCCAGCCCGAACCGCGAAACCGAAGCGATGCTCGACGGCAGCGACGCGGTGTCGGACTGGCCGCTGCTCAACGCCATGCTCAACGTGGCGGGCGGCGCCACCTGGGTCAGCCTGCACCACGGCGGCGGCGTCGGCATGGGCTACAGCCAGCACAGCGGCGTGGTGATCGTGGCCGACGGCAGCGAGGCCGCCGACAGGCGCCTGGCGCGCGTATTGTGGAACGACCCCGGCACCGGCGTGATGCGCCACGCCGACGCCGGTTACGAGATCGCCAAGGCCTGCGCGCGTGAGCAGGGCCTCAAGCGGCCCATGCCCTGAATGAATCCCACGGAGAAATGACATGATCGGTTACGTCACGCTTGGCACGAATGACCTCCCGCGCATCGCGGCCTTTTACGACGCGCTGCTCGGCGAGCTGGGCGCCAAGCGCCTGATGGAAATGCCGCACGTCATCCTCTGGGGCCTGCCGGGCCAGCCGATGCTTGGCGTGATCCGCCCGCACAACGGACAGCCCGCCACGGTGGGCAACGGCACCATGGTGTCGCTGTCGGCGGGCAGCCGCGAAGCCGTGGACGAGATGCATGCGCGCGCCCTGTCGCTGGGCGCCACCGACGAAGGTGCGCCGGGCGAACGCTTCAAGGGCTTCTACGCCGGCTACTGGCGCGACATCGACGGCAACAAGCTCAACTTCTTCCACATGGGCGCCTGAGCGCCTGTCGCCCCGGGTGCCGCCGCAGGCGCGCGGGTCCCCCTGCGTGCCCAGTGTTAGGCTTTGGGCACCATCCACGCACCGGGAGCCACGCGCCATGCTCAGCATCCTCTGGACCATCCTGATCGGCTTCGTCATCGGCCTGGTGGCGCGCGCGATCAAGCCCGGCGACGACAAGCTCAGCCTGCTGTGGACGATGCTGCTGGGCGTGGGCGGTTCACTGCTGGCCAAATACGCTGGCCAGGGACTGGGCTGGTACCAGGAAGGCGAGCCCGCGGGCTTCATCGCTTCGGTGGTGTTCGCCATCGTGCTGCTGGCGATCTACGTCGCGGTGCGCAAGAAGAAGTAATGGCGTCGCCCGAAGGCAAGGGCGGGCCCCCGGACTCAGCCGGCGGCCACCACCTGGATTTCCACGTCATCCAGGCGCACCACTTGGCCAACCCGGATCTTGGCCGTTTTGCGCAGTTCGGTTTCGCCGTCCACGATGACCTCACCCGTGGCGACGATGGCCTTGCCCATGCCGCCGCTGTCGCACAGGCCCACCAGTTTCAGGAGTTGGTTGAGCTCGACGTACTCGCGGTCTAGTTCGAAACGGATCGTGGGCATGGCGTCGGCGCGGGGCAGGGTGGGTCGCCATTGTGGTGCGGATGGCCGCGCCCGGGAAGCGGGCAAAAAAATGGCAGGGCCGCCTGTCCCGAAAACAGTCGATTGCCCTGCCCAAGGTCGTCAACGCCAGGGGGCGATTGACCGTAAGTGGCGCCCGGAACAGCCGACGAGGACTGCGTTTCCGGGGCGTGCAGTGAATGGACCATCCGGCCGGGGGCTTGCGCAAGCGCGGGTTGTCGCGCACGGCCTGGTTGGCGGCCTTGCCCTGCTTAAACTCACTAACAGGCCGCCTTCGGGCGCTAGTTTACCGGGGGTTGTCGGCCGTTCATGTAGCGAATCAGTACAAGAAATGCCCAGCAAGGCTTACCTGGTGCTTTTCCGCTAACACCGCGGTCTCCGGTGCTGATTTGCAAGCAAGCGCTTGAATTTGCCGGGAACCCCGCCGACACCGGACAATGGGGCATCAACCAGGAGCGTCCACTTGAGCACCGTCGAACCATCCGCGTCCCCTTCCATCAACCTTCGCCAGCTGTGCGCGCGCTTCGCGCACCCGCACCTTGGCAAGGCCGTCTGGCAGCTGATCAACACGCTGCCGCTGTTCGCGGCCATCTGGGCCCTGATGGCCTGGAGCATCCACGCGCAGTGGAACTACCTGTGGACCCTGCTGCTGGCGCTGCCCGCGGCCGGCCTGTACGTGCGCACCTTCATCATCCAGCACGACTGCGGCCACGGCAGCTACTTCGCCAGCGCCAAGGCCAACAACATCGTTGGCGGCGTGCTGGGCCTGGTCACGCTTTTCCCTTACGGCTACTGGAAGAAAACCCACGCTGTGCACCACGGCACGTCGGGCAACCTTGACCGCCGCGAGATGGGCGACATCGAAACCCTGACCGTAGCCGAGTACAACGCGCTGTCGCCCTTCAGGCGCTTCTGCTACCGCTTCTATCGCAGCACGCCGGTGCTGCTGGGCATCGGCCCGGCCTACCAGTTCGTCATCAAGCACCGCTTCCCGTTCGACCTGCCGTTCTCGTGGAAGAAGGAGTGGGCCAGCGTGCTGGTCAACAACCTGATGCTGCTGGTGGTGGGTGGCCTGATGGCCTGGGCCATCGGCTGGAAGACGGTGCTGATGGTTCACCTGCCGATCGTGCTGATCGCAGGCGCGCTGGGCGTGTGGCTGTTCTACGTGCAGCACACGTTCGAAAACGCCTACTGGACCCGCGGCAAGGACTGGGATTCGAACGAGGCGGCCATCAACGGCAGCTCGTTCTTCGACCTGCCGCGCGTGCTGCACTGGTTCACCGGCAACATCGGTTACCACCACATCCACCACCTGGCCAGCCGCATTCCCAATTACCGCCTGCGTGAAGCCTTCCTGTCGCATCCGGCGCTGCAGGCCGGCCCGCGGCTGACCATCTGGACCAGCTTCAAGTCCGCGCGGCTCAAGCTGTGGGACGAAGAGCTCAATCGCATGGTGGGCTTCCCGAAGCGCCGGCGCGCCAGCGCCTGACGTTTCCTGCCTCCCGCGTTCAGGCGGGGGGCGGGTCCGAAGCCGGAGTGGCCGCCCTCGAGGCGGCCATTTTGTTTTGCCGGCGGGCCAGCGAAATGCCCGTCCACGCCCAAAGCAGCGCCAGCCCCGCGCCCACCACGTAGACCACCGCCGGGTTGGACGCGATGGCGTCGATGCCGGCCTTGACCCAGCCGCTCACCGCATCGGCGCCGCGATAAACGGCGGTGTCCATGACGTTCTTGGCCTTGTACTTGGCTTCGGGCGCGACCACGGTGAACAGCATCTCGCGGCCTGGCCGCGCCAGCGCGTACTCACCCGCGCGGCGCGTAACCATCACCAGTGCGAACACCGCGAAGGTGGGCGCCAGCGCCAGCCAAAGGAAACCCAGCGCCATCACCAGCGGCACCGTGGCCAGCAGCACCGCCAGGCCCAGCCGCCGCACGATGCGCCCGGTGAAGAACAGCTGCGTCAGGATCGCCAGCGCCTGCACGATGAAATCCAGCGTCGCGAACACGCGCGTCTGGTCGCTGCGCTCGGGGTAGTGCAGCTCCACCAGCCGCGCCTGCTCGAAGTACAGGAAGGTGGTGACGCTGGCCAGCAGCACCACGAACGCGGCAATGCCCAGCAGGTAGGGCGAGCGCAGCACCGTGCCGATGCCGGCGAAGGGATTGCCGCCGAGCGGGGAGCGGCGCGCAGGCTCGTCATCCGGCACGGGCGGCTGGCGGTCGCGCCAGCGCTGCAGGTACTGCGCGGCCGCCGCCGACCCCAGCAGGAAGAAGGTGGCCAGCAGCATCAGCCCGGCATGCCCGATGGCTTCCACCAGGGCGATGCCCAGCAGCGGCCCGGCCAGACCGCCCGCGCTCAGGCCCGCCGCCATCAGGCCGAACAGCCGCTTGGCTTGGATGGCGGTGAACAGGTCGGCCAGCACGCTCCAGGCCACCGACACCGCCAGCAGGCTGAACACCGACAGCCAGACGTAGAAAGCGCGCGCCACCCAGGGGTCGTCGGGCTTCGCGCTGAACGACGCCGCAAAGCCCAGCAGGTTCAGCGCGAAGAAGCCGTAGGTCCAGGGCAGGATGCGACGGCGGGAAGCCTTGGCCGCGATGGCGCCGAACAGCGGGATGGCCGCCAGCGTGGCGACGAACGTGCCGGTGAACAGCCACTGCAGGTTGTTGACGCCGCCGGCGATGCCCATGGTTTCGCGCACTGGCCGCAGCATGAAGTAGCCGGCGAACAGCAGGAAGAACATCGCCATGCCCGCCGCGACGGCGGGCGCCTCCTGCGGCTCGACCCCGAGCAGGCGCGACAGCCGGCCTGGCGGCGGAAGGGTCGCCGCCACCTCAGGCGAACATCGCGGCGATTTCAGCGCGCTGCGCTGGCGTCAGGTCGGTGCCCAGGCCGGCCTTGAGCTGGTCGCTCTGGCGCTCGGGCTTGCCGGTGGCGGGGATCACCACGGTGACGGCCGGATGGCTGATGACGAACTTCAGGAACATCTGCGCCCAGGAGCCCACGCCCATCTCGGCCGCCCAGCCCGGCAGCGCCTTGCCGGCGACGCGCGCGAACAGGGCGCCGTCATCGAAGGCCCGGTTCACCATCACGGCCACGCCCAGGTCGCGCGCCAGCGGCAGCAGCGCGCGGTCGGCGTTGGTGGCGCTGACCGAATAGTTGACCTGGATGAAGTCGGGTTTTTCCGCCGCCATGATGTCGGCCAGCTTCTTGTGTGCATCGTCGCGGAAGTGGGTTAGGCCGACGTAACGGGTCTTGCCCTGCGCCTTGAGTTCGCGCGCCAGCGCCAGCTGGTTGGGCCAGTCGCGCAGGTTGTGCACGGCCAGAAGCTCGACCTTGTCGGTGCGAAGGCGCTTGAGCGACCGGGCGAACTGCTCCTCCCCGGCGGCACGACTGTCGGCGGCCAGCTTGGTGGCCAGGAAGATCTGATCGCGCAGCTTGAGCTCGGCCATCAGGTCGCCCAGCACGTCTTCGGCGTTGCTGTAGTTGGGCGAGGTGTCGATGACGCTGGCGCCGCCGGCGACGAAACGTCGCAGTACGTCCTTGAGCGGCGTGCGGCCGGGCAGATCCACCTCAAAGCTGCCCGACGTACCCATGCCGATCACCGGCACGCTGGCGCCTGAGGAGGGAATGATGCGCGTGGCCAATCCGGGGCCCGGCGCGGCGGCAAACAGCGGCAGGGGCGCCAGCACCGCGGCGGCGGTGCCGATGGCGGCGGCTGAAAGGAAGGTGCGGCGACTGGTCATGGGTCATCTCCTCGCGGGTCGTTGGGCAGGCTGCAGCGGTTCAGATGGCAGGTCCGGGCTCGTCCTTGCGGAAGCTGCGCGGCGCCAGCTGCGAGGTGAAGCGGAAGACACCCTCGCGCACGATGCGGGTCAGCCGAAGGTCGATCACCGTGGTCTGGTTGGGCGCCACCAGGTCAAGCAGGCCTTCGGTGGCCGCCAGCATTTCGGCGGCCCAGTGCTCAACCCATTTGCCTTCCTGTCGCGGCATCAGGCGCAGGCCGTAAGGTGGGCGCGGGATGCGCTCGGCCCGCCGCTGCCGTCCCTGCGCGTCCACGATCGCAGGACCGCCGGTGAGCGCGGCATGGTTGAGGAAGAAGCACAGGTTGCCCGGCGCGCGCCGGTTGCCCTGGCGGTCGGTCAGGAAGCCTTCCGGCAGCTGGTTCGGGTCGGCGTTGGGGCCTGCGGTGAGCAGCAGGTTCATTTCGGGCACGCGCGTGCCGGACTCATCGAGCAGCCGGAACACCACCATCGCATGCGGGTCGTGGATGTAGACGCGGTCGGGAAGCACCGGGATCTTCTCCACCTCCACTCGGCGGCTGGTTTGCTGGTGCTGCGCGTTCTCGGCGTCGAAGGCCTGGCGGAGGGCCTCGTAACTGGCGGTGTCGGCGACCCGCAGGCAGCGCAGGATCGCGTCCACCGTGGCGTGCGGACGGCCGTCGTCGCGCACGCTGCCCATGATGCCCAGGTCGGTGCCGCTGTGCGAAGCGCCCGGGACGATCTTGAAGGCGGTGGGCGCCGAGCGCGCATCGGACACTTTCACCAGGTTGCGCAGCCGCTTGCGCGCCGACGGCAGCGGCTCACCGGCCACCTGCGACGGCTGCGCCAGCACCACGTGGCGGGCATTGAGGTTGGCCGCCGCCAGCCGCACCACGCCGTCGCCGCCGGTTTCGCCGGTGTAGGCATTGACGTGGTCGTAGAGCTTGCGATCGATGGTGTCGCCGCTCAACACGAAGGGAAAGATCGGCTTGGCGCGCGCGGTGAGCTTCAGGGCGGGGTAGTCGTTGATCCAGCGAAGGTTGAGCGAGTTCGATTCCGGGCTGGCCAGCTCCAGCCAGTCCAGGACGCCCTGCCCGGGTTCGACGCCGTTGAACCAGGCCTTCATCGCACCCAGCCGCCCCTTGCCCAGCTGGGCCAGGGCCGATCCGAAATTGGCTGGCGCCAGCATCACCAGGTGGCTCATCGGGCACGCATCCAGGGTGCCGGGCTGGACATGGAAGCGGTCCAGCCACTCGCGCACCACCGGGCCACCGGTGCTGTGGGTCACGCAGGCGAAACGGCGCCCGGCGCCGGCCCCCGCCAGCACCTGGGCGATCGCACGGTCGAAGGCGCGCGCCACGTCCTCCAGCCGCACTTCGTCCCGGAAACTGACGTACTGGCCCAGGTGGACATGCGCCACGTCCAGTCCGGGACCGCCGCTGCGCGCGGCTTCCGCCCTCAGCCGCGCGGGCAGTTCGCCGTAGGTGCTGGTGCTGGTGACGCTCCAGCCGTGGACGAAAACCAAAAGCGGCTTGGACATGGCGCTCCGTGAAGGCTTCCGGGGGGCGTCCCCATGCTAACTTAGGCGTTGTAACAGGGGGTAGGCATGGCGCTTGAGGAAAGGCGGATCCTGGTGGGTCTGCTGCAGAAGGGAATGTTCGTCAGTCGCCTTGATCGCGACTGGATCGGCACGCCTTTCCCTTTCCAGGGCTTCCACGTCGAGTCCGACCAGGACATCGAGATGCTGGGTAATTTCTGCACCAGTGTTTTCGTCGACGTGGTCAAGGGCGTGGCGCCATCCGAAGCGCTGTTGACGCTGGAGCGATCGACGTCGCCGGTGTTCCCACCCCGCGTCGCCGACTACGTCAACACCGTGCCGCTGCAGGAAGAAACGCCGCGGGCGCGCAAGGCCCACGCCATCCTGCACCACCTTGCCGCCACGCTTGAGGAAGACGTGCGTGCCGGCCGGCGGGTTTCCTCGGAAAGCGTGCGCTCGGCGGTCGAACCCATGGTGGACAGCCTGCTGCGCAACGCCGATTCGTTGTTCTGGCTGATCAGCATGATGCGCAGGGACGACTATGCCTACCTGCACGCGGTCAACTGCAGCGCCCTGGCGGCCGCCTTCGGCCGCCACCTGGCCTTGCCCAAGGACGTGCTGGTGGAGTTGGCCACGGGCGGGTTCCTGCTCGACATCGGCATGACCGTACTGCCTCGCGTGCTGGTGGACCCGTCCGCAAACCGTTCTGCCGATGACAACCTGCGCATGCGCGACCACGTCGCCGCGGGCCTGGACGTGCTGGAGAAAGCCGGCATCGACGGCACCTGGACCCGGGACATGCTTGCCCACCACCACGAGCGCCACGACGGCAGCGGCTACCCGGCGGGCCTGGCAGGCGCGGCGATTCCCCTGGCGGGCCGCATCGCCGGCATCATCGACATCTACGACGACCTGATCAGCGACAAGCCCACCTGCCGGGGCGATTCCCAGCACGGCGCACTGCAGGCGATTTACCGTGGCTCCGACAGCCTGTTCCAGGGCGAAGTGGTGGAGCAGTTCCTGCAGTGCCTGAGCGTGTACCCGACCGGATCCCTGGTGGAGCTCAACAGTGGCGAAGTCGCGATCGTGATGGCCCAGAACCAGGCGCGCCGGCTTCAGCCGCGCGTGATGGTGCTGCTGGACGCCGAAAAGCGGCCCTACCGTCCGTATCACGACGTGGATCTGATGGCGCTGCGCCCGCGCGTCGACGGTGGTGCCCCGACCCGCATCATCCATTCGCTCGAACGCGGCACCTACGGCCTGGACCCGGCCGAGCTGTACCTGGCCTAGGGCGCGTCGTCGCATGATGCGTGGAACCAAGCTTTTCGACCTGATGCAGCCCCATGTGGATGCCAGCCTGGCCGAGCAACGCTCGCTGGGCGTGCTGATGCTCGGGGTGCAGGGCCTGCGCCAGTTCAACATCCAGCACGGCTATGAAAGCGGCGAGCGACTGGTGGCGAAGGTGCGTGCGCTGGCAGCCGAGGCGCTGAGGCCGGGCGACGTGGTGACCCAGGTGGGGCCGGGCGACTTCATCGTGCTGCTGGCGGGCATACGCGACGGCAACCACGCGCTGCTGGCGGCGTCGCGCGTGCTGCGCCAGTTCGAACAGACCCTGGACGTCAACGGCCAGCCGGTGCTGGCGTCGGTGGCCATCGGCGTGGCGGTGTGCCCGGAACACGGCGCCACGCCCGACGCGCTGTGCCGCCAGGCCGAAGCGGCGCTGGTGGATGCGCGCACGTCGGCCGACCGCATGGCCATCAGCCCGGCACCGCTGGTGTCGGCTGCCATCGAGCCGGCGGAGCTGCGCGAAGCCATTGCGTCGGGCCAGTTGGAAATGCAGCTTCAGCCGATCTGGGACCTGAAGGCGGGCCGCATCTGCGGCGCCGAATCGCTGGCGCGCTGGCAGCACCCGGTGCGTGGTGCGATCAGCCCGTCGGTGTTCGTGGCCATGGCCGAATCAAGCGGCATGATCGCCGAGTTCACCCGCTGGAGCATCAACGCCAGCCTGCAGCATGCGGCGGAGGCTGGACGGCGCGGTCTGGATATTCCGGTGTCGATCAACCTTTCGGCCGCCGCCATCGCCGAGCGCGGCGTGGTCGAACACCTGGTGGGTGCGCTGCGCCTTTGGGGCGTGCGGCCCGAAGCCGTGGTGATCGAAGTCACGGAGACGTCCATCATCGCCGACTTCGAGAAGGGCGCCGACATCCTGGGTCGGCTGAACGGCGAAGGCGTGCTGATCTCGATCGACGACTTCGGCGTGGGCAATGCGTCGTTCGCCTACCTGCGGCAGTTCCCGGCGACCGAACTCAAGATCGACCGCTCCTTCATCACCGGCATGTTGGGCAACCTGCGGTCCATGCAGCTGGTGAAGGCGATGATCGACTTCGCGCACCACATCGGCCTGCGCGTGGTGGCCGAGGGCGTGGAGGACAGGCCGACGCTGCAGCGGTTGGTGGAGCTGGGCTGCGACCATGCCCAAGGGTGGATCATTGGCCACCCCAAGCCCGCGGCGGAGTTCTTCGACTCGCTGCGCGTGGTGGCCTGACGCCCTGGCTCAGGCCGGTTCGGCGCCCTCGTCGGCGTCGATGGCCGCGGGAGGCGCGGCCACCAGGCGGCGCGGCACCAGCTCGGCGTCCAGCAGTCGCTCGACGCGCGCGAACACTTCGGCGCGGGCGAACGGTTTCTTCATGAAGTCGTCGGCGCCGATGCGGTGCACGTAGAACTGTTCGGTGGCCTGTTCATTGCCGCTGATCATGATCACCGGGACGTCGCGCGTCAGCGGGTCGCGCCGCAGCTGGCGCAGTGCGGCAAAGCCGTCCATGCCCGGAAGCACGATGTCCAGGAAGATCAGCTCGGGCGCCTGCGTGCGGGCGATCTCCAGGCCTTTCTCGGCGTCCTCGGCCTCCAGCACCTCGTAGCCGTTCTGGCGCAGCATGCGCGAGAGCAGGGCGACGATGGTGGCCGAGTCGTCGATCACCAGCATGCGGGTGCCCGCGCGCGCGTTGAGGCGGAGCTTTTCGCGCCGCTCCGGGCCCGACGGGCCGGGCTCGGGCGACGGGGGCGCGGGGCTGCCGTCCGCGGGGGGCGGTGCGGTGGGCCTGGAAACGGCCTTCGGCACGGGCTTGCTGCCCCAGCCGAACAGCCGCTTGATGCGCTCGTAAACGTCCAATGTCCTGCTCCCCTGAGTCCGCTAGCGCGTAGTGTCCATGTCGGGCCGGCGGCTGGCAATGCGCGTCGGGCTGGACATCGCCGGCTGCGGCGCGCAGTCTGCCGGCCCACCCTTCCCGCAAGGCACGGTCCGTGGCTCCCAAATCCACCGTCTACAAGGCCCAGCTCCAGGTCAGCGACATGGACCGCCAGCACTACGGCAGCCATGAACTGGTGCTGGCCCAGCACCCGTCCGAAACCGACGAGCGCCTCATGGTGCGGCTGCTGGCGTTCGCGATGTTCGCCGACGAGCGGCTGGAGTTTGGCCGTGGGCTGAGCACCGACGACGAGCCCGACCTGTGGCGCAAGGACCTCACCGGACTGATCGAACAGTGGATCGAACTGGGCCAGCCGGACGAGTCGCGCCTGCGCAAGGCCTGCGGCCGCGCCGGCGAAGTGGTGCTGCTGACCTACGGTGGCCGCGGCGCCGACCTGTGGTGGGAAAAGAACGAAGCCGCGCTGTCGCGCTGCCGCAACCTCACCGTGTACGACGTGTCAGCGGAAGACAGCAAGGCGCTGGCGGGCCTGCTCAAGCGCGGCATGGACCTGCAGGTGCTGGTCCAGGACGGCGTGCTGCAGGTGATCGACGGCGACACCACCATCGAGGTCACGCCGCGCCTGCGCCGCGGTCCGGGCTGAGGCTCAATCCAGCGCCTTGGCCTCGGCCGTGCCCAGCGTGGTGGGGTCGGGTTTGTGCGAAGCCTGCCGCGACAGCAGCGGGTGGGCGAACACGCCG
>NZ_JAIBFH010000445.1 GCF_019459675.1 Arenimonas sp. | reverse complement strand
CGGCCCGCCCAGCCCGCCCTGCCCAAGCCCGCCCAGCCGCCCCCCCCCTGGGCCGGCGGGCATGGGGGCGCCCAACCCCCAGCGGGCCGGCCCGGGGCCGCCCCGGCGACGCGCTGCCGCCAGGGTGCCGGCATGTTCGACCTCGGCCGGCAGCACCGCAAGCGCCTGCCGCACGAAGGCCGCGCTGACCGGGTCGTCTTCCAGCAGCAGCAGGCGCGGGTTCATCGCGGGCATCGTTTAATCGCTCCATCGAAACCACTTATGCTGGCAGCATGCGGCGACCCGCCACGCTCGGCAAGATGCTACTGATTGGCCTGCTCGTGCTGGCCACGCTGCCCGCGCAGGGCCGCGTGCTGCGCGCGCAGGTGGAGTCGGTGCGCACCGGCGTGGGTTCGCTGCAGGGCGTGGACGTGGTGCTGGCCTGGCCCGACGGCGCCAGCAGCGGCACCCTTGAAATGCGCGTGGCAAAGCTTGAAATGCCGCTGCTTTCGCACCGCTCGCGCGACCTCGCCTGGCGCTGCCCGCTGCAGCGCACCGACGACGGCGGCTGGTCGTGCAGTGGCGCGCTGCAGGCGACCGGAGCCGCACCGGGCCGGCTTTCACTGGCCATCCTTCCGACATCTACCCGCGCACAATTCGAAGTCGGCAAACAGCTGATTTCCTACGAATCGTCGGCCGCTTCTCCCGATCTCTCGCGCATTCGGCTCGAGGCCATCCCGGTGGCGTGGCTGCAGGCCTATCTCGCCTCGCTCTGGGCCGACGGGCAATGGACCCAGGGCAGCGTGGCGGGGCGGCTGGACGTGATCGCACCGCAAGCCGGCCCGTTCCAGGTGCAGGCCCGGCTCGAGCTTGATGACATCGGCCTTGAAACCCCCGACGGCTGGCTGGCGGCCGCAGGGCTGTCCACGGGGCTTGAGATCGACTACAGCGAGCGTGGCGCCGACACCCGTGTGCAGGCCGAACTCAACACGCGCGGCGGTGAGCTCCTGGCACAGGGGCTGTATGCACAGCTTCCGGCCAGCCCTGTCCAGGTGCGCGTCACTGCCGAGCAGCGCGGCGCACGGCCCTGGACGCTGCCGGCTTTCTCATGGCGGGACGGGCAGGTGCTGCAGGCGCAGGGCAGTGCCGAACTGGACGCGTCGTCGGAGGTGACCGCACTGGCGCTGGACCTGTCGCTGGGCGACCTCGCCGTGGCGCGCGACCGCTACCTCAGTGGCTTCCTGGCGCCCGCCGGTTTCGCCGACCTGGTGTTGTCGGGCCAGACGAAGGCCCGGCTGTCACTGCGCGAGGGCAGGCTGCAGGCGATGGCCGTGGACGTGGACCAGGTGACGGCCGTGGACCCGCGCCAGCGCTTCATCCTGGCGGGTCTGGACGGCAGCCTGCGCTGGACCGCGGGCACGACGCCGGTGGCCAGCCGCCTGGCCTGGCAAAGCGGCGCGCTTTACGGCATCGGCCTTGGCCCGGCGCAGTTTGATTTCAACAGCGCCGACGGCGAACTGGCGCTGGTCAAACCCAGCCGGATCTCGGCGCTGGAAGGCAGCGTAAGCCTGGACGATCTGCGCTGGCAGCCGCCGCTGGGTGAGGTCGGCACCCGGTTCCAGCTGGGGGCCACCCTGGACGCCCTGGACCTGGGCAGTCTTTCCCAGCGGCTGGGCTGGCCGCCGTTCACCGGTTCGATCGCCGGCCGAATTCCGGCCGCTCGCTACCAGGACGGTTTGCTCACCCTGGACGGCGGCCTGGCCATGCAGGTGTTCGGGGGCAGCGTGGCGCTGTCCGAGCTGGTGATGGAGCGACCGTTCGGCATCGCTCCGACGCTGTCGGCCGACATCGCCATCCAGGACATCGACATGGAGCCGATGACCGCCGCCTTCGGCTTCGGCACCATCACCGGACGCCTGGACGGGCGCATTGCCGGGCTGCGCATGGTGGACTGGTCGCCGGTGGCGTTCGACGCCCGGCTGCAGACCGACCCGGCCTGGAAGGGACGCCGGCGCATCAGCCAGCGCGCGGTGGAGGATATTTCCAAGGTGGGCGGCGCGGGCCTGGTGGCCGGGCTGCAGACCCAGGTGCTCAAGCTGTTCGACGATTTCGGCTATGCGCGCATCGGCCTGGCCTGCCGCCTGCGCGACAACGTGTGTGCGATGGACGGCGTTGGTTCAGCCGGTGATGGCTATACCATCGTGGAAGGTTCCGGCCTGCCGCGCATCCAGGTGGTGGGTTTCAGGCGTCGCGTCGATTGGCCAACCCTTGTTGCCCGCCTGGTGGCGGCCACCGAAGGCCAATCGCCTGTCATTCAATGAAGGAGTTCACCGTGGGCTTGAAGAAACCGTCGTACCTTTCCTCGACGCTGATGCTGGCGGGCGTGCTGGCCCTGGGCGCCTGCGTCACCATCAACGTTTACTTCCCCGCCGCGGAGGCCCAGCAGGCGGCCGAGGAGTTCGTCGAGAAGGTGCTGGGCGACGACCTCACGCCCGCCCCGACCGAGGCGGTGAACCCGCAGTCGTTCCAGGCGCCGGCGCGCCGGTCCTTTGATTTCGCTTCGCTGTTCATCAGCTCCGCGCACGCCCAGAGCGCCGACATCACCATCCGTACCCCGGCCATCCAGGCCATCCAGGACCGCATGGCCGCGCGTTTCCAGGCCAGCCTGCAGGCGCAGTTCAGCTCCGGCGCGCTGGGCTTTGGCAAGGACGGCCGCGTGGTGCTGCGTGACGCCACGAAGGTCAGCCTGAAGGACCGCGTGGCCGTGACCCAGCTGGTGGCCGAGGAGAACCGGGACCGCGACGCCGTCTACCGCGAGATCGCCGTCGCCAACGGCCATCCCGAGTGGGAAGCGCAGATCCGCGAGACCTTCGCCAGGCAGTGGGTGGCCAGCGCCCGCGCGGGCTGGTGGTACCAGGCCGCCGACGGCAGTTGGAAGCAGAAGTAAGCCCATCGGCCGGCCCGGCGCCGGACAACAATATCCAGGCGGGGGGGGGGGG
>NZ_JAIBFH010000431.1 GCF_019459675.1 Arenimonas sp. | reverse complement strand
GTGATGCGCCAGGCCAGCGCCGGCTGCGCCCGCGCCAGCGTGTCCAGGCGCGCGCTGGCCTGGCGCCGCGCCATCTGCTCGAGGAAACGCGCCGCCAGCAGGAACAGCACGAACATCACCGCGGCGTCGAACCAGACGTGCGTGCCCCCGCGCAGGGTCTCCACCAGGCTGGCGAAGTAGGCCAGCAGCACCGAGCTGGCCACCAGGGTGTCCATCGCGGGCTGCCGGTTTCGCAGTTCGTTCACCATGCCCGCGATGAACGGCCAGCCCGAGAAGAACACCACCGGCGTGGACACCAGGAAGGTGATCCAGCGGAAGAAATCCCGCGTGGGCACCGACATCTCGCCGGCGGTGTCGAGGTAAAGCGCCTCGGCGAACATCATGGCCTGCGGGGCGCCCAGCGCCGCCACGCCGAGGCGGGCGATCATGCGGTTGCGCTCGCGGCGGCGCTCGCGCTCGGCGGCCTCGCCCTGCGCCAGGTGCGGGCGGTAGCCCAGCGCGGCCAGGCGCACCAGCAGCTGTGAAAGCGGGGTGCGCGCCGGGTCCCAGCCCAGCCGCACGCGTCCCGTGATGGCATTGGCCCCCACTTCAAGTACGCCCGGTTCGCGCAGCAGCGCGCGGTCGATCAGCCAGGCGCAGGCCGCGCAGTGCATGCCTTCCACCACCACGGTGATCTCGTTGCCCTGCGGCGTGGACAGCACGTGGCCGGACTGGATGTCGGCGCGGTCCCAGCTCAGGAAGTCGCCGGCGTCGGCGACAACGCGCGCACCGTCGGCGTCGGAGCGCAGGCGGTAGTAGTCGCCCAGGCCCGCGTCGCGGATCCACTGCGCGGCCGCGCCGCAGCCATGGCAGCAAACCGGGTGCGTAACGCCTTCCAGGGTGACGGTGGGCGGCGAGTCGGGCAGGGCATCGCCGCAGTGGAAACAGACCGCGCCGACCCCTGCGTTCATCGGGTCGAAACCGCGGGCTCCAGCTGCACTTGCGTGTCGCCGGGGCGATAGCGGCCCACCAGGCGCCAGCTGCCGTCGGCAGCCACCACGCGCAGGTGCCAGGCCTGCTTGCCGGCCAGCGCCACGTCGCCGCGCCAGCCGCGCGGATCGGGCCTGAGGTCAACCGCGATATCGAGGCTGTTCTCGATCGGATGCACCAACTGCAGCTGTGGAGCGACCGTGCCCGCGGAGGGCATCACTTCCACCAGCACCGATCCGGCTTCGATCACCACGCGTCCCCGCAGCCCCTGCCGCGCGGCGTTCTCGTCGGGTTCAAGCGAACTGACCTGGATCTGCGCGGTGCGGCGCACGGTGTCGGGGTTGGTATCCACGCCGCTTTCGCTGGCCGCCAGCCACAGGGTCCAGAAACCGGCCACCACGGTGCACGCGGGGATGATGATCATCAGCCAGGCCACCGGATTGCGGCGCCATTGCCCTTGGGGTTTTTCCTGTGTCATCACAGCGGCCCGAAGAACCGCGTCTCCTCTTCTACCTTGATCTTGCCGTCTTCGCTGGTCACCAGGAAGCGTACGTCCATCCGGCCCTTGGCCAGCCCGGCGGGTGCCGCCAGGGTGACACCCACGGTGAGCACCTGCTCGGCGTCCGCCGGATGGGTGGCGCCGGACTCCACCAGGGTGACCCCGGGCGGGCCGATCACGGAGATGGTGTACACGTGCGGCTTCATGTCCTTGTTGACGATGCGCAGCATGTAGGCGTTTTCCACGCTGCCGTCCTGGGCCACCCGGTACAGCGCATTGCGGTCGCGCGTGGCGTCCACCAGCAGCGGGGTGCGGGTGGCGATGCCCAGCGCCGATCCCAGCAACAGGCACAGAAGCAGGGTGCCGTACACCAGGATACGCGGCCGCAGGATCTTCGACGGCTGGCCGTCCAGCGCATTCTGCGTGGTGTTGCGGATCAGGCCGCGCGGGTAGCCCATCTTGTCCATCACCGAATCACAGGCGTCCACGCAGGCGCCGCAGGCGATGCACTCGTACTGCAGGCCATTGCGGATGTCGATGCCGGTCGGGCATACCTGCACGCAGATGGTGCAGTCGATGCAGTCGCCCAGGTCCTCGGGCCTGGTGACCAAGGGCGGCGGCGGCAGGCCGCTCTGCACGTCCACCACCAGGCCGGTGGTGGCGCGGGCGCCCATCTTCAGGTCGGCGGCGCTGCGGTGCTGTGCGGCGTGCACCACGGCGCTGGTGGCCACGTCCATGCCCAGCAGGCCGCGGGCACGTTCGAGCACGCTGGACAGCTGGTTCTTCTTGCGCGCACCGCGGGGTTCGCCGCGCATCGGGTCGTAGGCGATGATCAGGGTGTTGCGGTCGAACATGGCGCTCTGGAAGCGCGCATACGGGCACATGTACTTGCACACCTGTTCGCGCAGCACTCCGGCATTGCCCCAGGTGGCCAGCGAATAGAACAGCACCCAGAACACTTCCCACCCGCCCCATTCAAAAGGCGACAGGCGCGCGGCAAGGTCGCGGATGGGCGTGAAGTAGCCAACGAAGGTGAAGCCGGTCCAAAGCGCGAACACCAGCCACAGGAAGTGTTTGGAGCCCTTGCGGATGACCTTGTCGCGGCTCCACGGCGCGGCGTCCAGCTTCATGCGCTTGTTGCGGTCGCCCTCGGTCCAGCGCTCCATCCAGATGAACACTTCCGTCCACACCGTCTGCGGGCAGGCATAGCCGCACCAGAGGCGCCCGGCCAGGGCGGTGAAGAAGAACAGCGTCAGGCCGGCCATGATCAGCAGCAGCGCGAGGTAGAAGAAGTCCTGCGGCCAGAAGCTCAGGCCGAAGACGTAGAACTTGCGCGCCGGCAGGTCGAACAGCACCGCCTGGCGGTCGTCCCACTGCAGCCAGGCGAAGGCGTAGTACATGCCCAGCAGCCAGATGACGGCGGCCTTGCGCAGGCGCTGGAAGCGGCCGTCCTGTTCGCGCGGATAGACCTTGCGCTCGGAAACGTAGAGGCCGACCTCTTCTTCCAGCAGTTCGACCGGGATCTTGCCTGCCATTACCGTTTAATCCTTCGCCAGCGGCTTGTTGAAACGACTCGCAGGACGCAGGAGTATCCAGGTGAACAGGCTGCTGCTGGCCGTGCAGGCCCAGAACATGAAGAACCCGATCGTGTAGCCAAAGCCCCGGCTGATGTCGAACTGCGGGAAGGTGAAGTCGCGCAGCATCAGCGGGTCGACGAAGGCGAAGAACACCATGGTCGCCACGCCCGCCGCGAAGAAGCTCGGCCAGAGTATCGCGCCCACCCGCTGCGCCAACGGGCGCGGCGGATGGTCGAATCGCGACTCGGCCTCGACCCTCATGGTGTCGGCGCCGCCGCGGCCTTGTCACCGTGCGACAGCGACCAGACGTAGGCCGCCGCGATCCGGGTGCGGGTCTCGCCGATGATTGGTTCATGTGCCGGCATCATGCCGTTGCGGCCCATCCGGATACCGGTGCCGATGGTTTCGAAGTCGCTGGCGTAGAGCCAGATGTCGTCGGTGAGGTTGGGCGCGCCCAGGGCCGGGTTGCCCTTGCCCTCCGGGCCGTGGCAGGCGGCGCAGACCGCGAAACGGGCCTGGCCGGCGGCGGCCAGGGCCGGATCGGTCTTCATGCCCGAAAGGCTCTGCACATACGCCGACACCTCGGTGACGCCGACGCTGCCCCCCAGCACCGCCTCCAGCGGCGGCATGGCGGCCTGGCGGCCCTGCAGGATGCTGGTGAGGATTTCATCGGGCGATCCGCCCCACTGCCAGTCGTTGTCGACCAGGTTGGGGAAGCCCTTCGCACCGCGTGCGTCGGAGCCGTGGCACATGGCGCAGTGGTTGGCGAACAGGCGCGAACCAAAGGCCAGCGCTTCGGGGTCCTTGGCGATCTGGTCGATGGGCATGCCGTCGAAGCGGCCATAGGCCTGTGCAAGACGGGCATCGGCCTCGGCCTTTTCGGCGTCATGTTCCTTGGCCGAACTCCAGCCAGAGGTGCCGGCGAAGTTGCCCAGGCCCGGGTACCAGATCAGGTAGCCGATGGAGTAGAGGATGGTCAGGTAAAACAGGATGATCCACCACTTCGGCAGCGGCTTGTTGTACTCGGTGAGGTCGCCGTCCCAGACGTGGCCGGTGGTTTCGGTGGTGTTGCCGTCGGACTTGCGCTTGCGCGCCGTCCACCACAGCAGCCAGGTGGTGGCCGCGATGTTCAGCACGACCAGGAAGATGACGTAGAGGGACCAGCCGGTGGTCATGGAATGTTCTCGCTCTGGTCTTCAAGGGGAATGCGGGCGGCGGCGTCGAACTCGGGCGCGCGGCGCTTGCTGTAGGCCCACGCCACGCCGCCGATGAAGGCGACGAGGGCGATGACCGTGAAAATGCCGGTGGTCATGTGTTCACCCCTTCGGTGCGTTCTTGCCCAGCGCCTGGAGGTAGGCGATGAGCGCGTCGAGTTCGGTCTTTCCGGCCACATCGGCGGCGGAGTTTTCGATCTCTTCGTCGGTGTAGGGGTCGCCCAGCGTCTGCAGGGCGCGCATGTTGCGCGCCACGGCGACAGGATTCACCGCAGCCTCGGCCAGGAACGGGTAGCCGGGCATGTTCGACACCGGCACCACGTCACGCGGGTTGATCAGGTGCACGCGGTGCCAATCGTCGGAATAGCGGCCGCCGATGCGCGCCAGGTCCGGGCCGGTGCGCTTGCTGCCCCACTGGAACGGACGGTCGTAGACCGATTCGCCGGCCAGCGAGTAGTGGCCATAGCGCTCGGTTTCGTGCCGCAGCGTGCGCACCATCTGCGAGTGGCAGTTGTAGCAGCCCTCGCGGATGTAGATGTCGCGCCCGGCAAGCTGCAGGGCGGGGTAGGGCTTCACGCCCGGCAGCGGCTTCACCGTCTCGGCCTGGTACATCAGCGGGACGATTTCGGCCAGGCCGCCGAAGGAGATGACGACGGCAATCAGCAGCGCCATCCAGCCGATGTTGGTTTCGATTTTCTCGTGGCTCATGTCGGGGTCCTCAGGCGTGGCTGGCGGCAGGGTCGGCCGGGATCAGCACCGGCGTATCCACCAGGCCCTTGGCCTGCTGGAAAGTGCGCACCACGTTGATCACCATGAGCACCATGCCCACGATCACCAGCACGCCGCCCAGGAAGCGGATCAGGTAATAGGGATAGTTGAACTTGACGATCTCGGCGAAGGCGTAGGTGAGCGTGCCGTCGGCGTTGCTGGCGCGTGCCATCAGGCCCTGGCCGATGCCGGCGACCCACATCGAGGCGGCATACAGCACCACGCCGATGGTGTGCACCCAGAAGTGCAGGTCAATGAGCTTCATCGAAGCCATGTCCTTCAGGCCCAGGCAGCGCGGGATCACCATGTAGATCGAGCCGATGGAGATCATGGCCACCCAGCCCAGCGCACCGGAGTGCACGTGGCCGATGGTCCAGTCGGTGTAGTGGCTGAGCGCGTTCACGGTCTTGATGGACATCATCGGACCTTCGAAGGTGCTCATCATGTAGAACGAGATGGCCACGATCATGAACTTGATGATCGGGTCGGTGCGCAGCTTGTGCCAGGCGCCCGAGAGCGTCATCACGCCGTTGATCGCGCCGCCCCACGAGGGCGCCAGCAGGATCAGCGAGAACACCATGCCCACCGACTGAACCCAGTCGGGCAGGGCCGTGTAGTGCAGGTGGTGCGGGCCGGCCCACATGTAGATGGCGATCAGCGCCCAGAAGTGCACGATGGACAGGCGGTAGCTGTAGATCGGGCGGTTGGCGCGGCGCGGGACGAAGTAATACATCATTCCCAGGAAGCCGGCGGTCAGGAAGAAGCCCACCGCGTTGTGGCCGTACCACCACTGCACCATCGCATCCACGGCGCCCGAGTAGATCGGGTAGCTGTGCATCATGCCGGCCGGGATGGCCAGCGAGTTGACGATGTGCAGCAGCGCCACCGCGATGATGAAGGCGCCATAGAACCAGTTGGCCACGAAGATGTGCTTCACCCGGCGCTTCATGATGGTGCCGAAGAAGATGACGCCGTAGGCGACCCAGACCAGGGTGATCAGGATGTCGATCGGCCAGGCCAGCTCGGCGTACTCCTTGCCCTGGGTGTAGCCCAGCGGCAGCGAGATGGCCGCGGCCAGGATCACCAGCTGCCAGCCCCAGAACACGAAGGCGGCCAGCTTGTCGAACACCAGGCGCACGTGGCAGGTGCGCTGCACCACGTAGAGGCTGGTGGAGATCAGCGCGCAGCCGCCGAAGGCGAAGATGACGGCATTGGTGTGCAGGGGACGCAGGCGCCCGAACTGCAGCCAGGGAATGTCGAAGTTCAGGGAGGGCCAGTACAGCTGGGCGGCGATGATGACCCCCACCAGCATGCCCACCACGCCCCAGGCCACGGTCATCACTGCAAATTGCAGTACGACCTTGTCGTTGTAAGTTTCCGTCTTGTTGTCCAGCGTCATCTGAGCGCCCCTGATTGCTTGCCGCCAAGTATGGCCAGCCGGCCCGGTGGCCCGCTTGACCCATGTCAATTGCGTTAACGCTGGCCTTGCCGCGGCCGGCCAGCGGGGCCACCGTGCACCATACTCGCGGTGGCAGTTCTGGTGTGTGCGCTGGCGCGCCCAGCGTGTTGCCGGGGCACTGTCACGCGCCCCTACGCCACCTCAAGCTAGCGTGTGTGCCCAAGTCCCAGCCCACCAACGGATGCCCCCATGAACGCCACTGCCAAACCCGATGCCCCCACCGCGGCCGATACCGCCGCCACGCGCGATATGTTCGCCGCCCATGCACTGGCGGCACTGATCGCCGGCCCCAAGCTGGCCGGGGTGCCCCGTGCCGACATGGACGGCATGGCCAAGCAGGCTTACGAGTACGCCGACGCCATGATCAAGGCCCGCGCGCGCTGAGGACCCGGGCCGGGCCCGGCCTATTGCGCCGGCTTGCCGGTGCTGCCGGCCAGCGCCGCCTTCACTGCGGCCAGGAACGCCGGGTCGGGCACCGGGCCCAGGCGCTCGGTGCGGGCCAGGACGCGGCCCTGGTGGTCCAGCAGCACCAGCGCGCTGGTGTGGTTGAACTCGCCCTCGGCCAGCGCCCGGTAGCGCACGCCCAGCAGGGCCGCCACGCTGCGGACATTGGCGGCATCGGTGCGGGCCAGCGCCCAGCGCGCCGGATCAAGCTTGCGCTTGCGGGCCACCGAGGCCAGCGCGGCGGTGTCGTCGCGCGCCGGGTCCATGC
>NZ_JAIBFH010000180.1 GCF_019459675.1 Arenimonas sp. | reverse complement strand
CCGCGTCCTGCGCGGCCCCCCTTTTTTTTGGCGGCAGGCATCGCCCGGGCCGCAGCCCTCAGGCCCGTGCGGGCACCATCGAATAGCCCTTGAGCCGCGCCGAGAACTCCTCGAGCTGGCGCACGCCCGACGCCTCGGCCTCGGCACACCAAATGCGCAGCGCCTCCATCTTGGCTTCCGCGGCCGCGCTCTTGATGTCGTAGATCGCCAGCAGGCGGGCGCGGAACTCCATCAGGCGCGCGGTGTTGGGCCGCTCGGCGATCCAGGCGCTGAACCGCGCGCGGTGCGCTTCGTCCAGCCACTTGCCTTCGCTGCGGAACGCCCTGCGCAGGCGGCGCGGCAGGTCGGCGGCTTCGGCCTGCAGGTGCGGCTTGAGCACGATCTGGAAATAGTCGGTGGCCACCTGCCAGCGGTGCGCCATCACCGCACGCATCGTGTCGGCATCGGGCACCGGGATGTTCGGGCGCACGTCGAGCTCGGGCGCCACGCGCAGCACCTTCGCCAGGCCCAGCGCGCGCAGCCCGCTGATCACCGCCCAGCCGATGTCGAACTCGTACTTGCGCAGCGAGAACTTGGCCGAGCTGGGGAAGGCGTGGTGGTTGTTGTGCAGCTCTTCGCCGCCGATCCACACGCCCCAGGGGGTAAGGTTGGTGGCGGTGTCGGCGGTGTCGAAGTTGCGGTAGCCCCACCAGTGGCCCAGGCCGTTGATGACGCCCGCGGCCCAGAACGGCATCCACGCCATCTGCAGCGCCCAGATAGCCACGCCCGGGATGCCGAACAGCGCCACGTTGATGAACAGCATCAGCGTCGGGCCCATGAACGGCACGCGGCTGTACACGGCGCGCTCGATGAAGTCGTCGGGCGAACCCTTGCCGTACTTCTCCAGCATGTCCTTGTCCAGGCGCGCGCTCTGGTAGAGCTCCACGCCGCGCCACAGCACCCGGTGGATGCCCTGGAAGCGCGGGCTGTGCGGGTCCTCGGCGGTTTCGCACTTGGCATGGTGCTTGCGGTGCACCGCGGTCCATTCCTTGGTGACCATGGCGGTGGTGAGCCACGACCAGAAGCGGAACCAATGGGCCACCACCGGATGGAAGTCCACGCCCCGGTGCGCCGCGCTGCGGTGCAGGTACAGCGTGGTGCTCATCATGGTGAGCTGGGTGACCACGAGGAAATACGCGGCCATTTGCCAGTAGCTGGCCTGCGTGAATCCACGCGCAAGCCAGTCGAACAGTTCCAGGGACATGGAGTACTCCGAAGGATCAGGCGCAAGGCCCGGTAGCAGGCTGGGATGATGCCCGCCGTGCGGAGGATCGTCACCCTGCGTCAAGGTATGGTGTTCAGGCAGCGCCGGGACAAGGGCCGGGGATGAACACGCCAGAGAAATTTTCGGGCAGACTTCGGCCAGGGGCGCCGGCGGATGGGGATCCGCCCGCGTGACGTCATCGGTGGCACCAGACCAGGGGGAGACCATGGCGCAGCCGCTCGGGCCCGATCCGACGCGTCACCGCACGTTCCTCGAGTACGGCCGCTACGTGCATCTCAAGCTCGCCGGCGCGCTGGTGGCCGCCTCGCTGCTGGCCTATGCGCTGCAGCGACCCGCCACCGGACCCTATGGCGGCACCTGGCTGGGCTATACGCTGGGCACGCTGGCTGCGCTGATCGTCCTGCTGCTGCTGTGGCTTGGCGTGCGCAAACGCCAGTACGCCAAGGGCCCCGGCGCGTTGATGGGCTGGCTTTCGGCGCATGTGTACCTGGGCGTCGGCCTGGTGGTGGTGGCCACCCTGCACGCCGGCTTTGAGCTGGGCTGGAACGTGCATGGCCTGGCCTACGTGCTGATGCTGATGGTGGTGGGCAGCGGCATCTACGGCGTGGTGGCCTACGTTCGGCTGCCGCGACGCATCACGGACAACCTGGGCGAAGACACCCTGGACACCCTGATGCTCAAGATCGCCGACCTGGACCGCGACGCGCGACGCGTCGCGCTTGAGCTGCCCAACGAGATCAACACGCTGGTGCTGGCGTCCAGCCAGGCCACGCAGGTGGGCGGAAGCCTGCGCCAGCAGCTGCGCATGCAGCACCCCGATTGCCCCACCACCGTGGCGCTGGAACAGCTGATCGCTGCCGGCGTACGGCTGCAGGTCCACCAGTCGCAGGCCCATCGCACGCTGTGCGAGCTGCTGCTGCGCAAGCAGGCGCTGTTGACGCGCGCGCGCCGGGACGTGGCCTACCGGGCACGCATGCAGCTGTGGCTTTACCTGCACGTGCCGCTGTCGATCGCCCTGCTGGCGGCGCTGGCCGCCCATATCCTCGCGGTCTTCTTCTACTGGTAGGGCCGCCGATGATTCGCTGCCAGCTGGTCATCGTCACCCGCAACCGTGCCGGCAAGGCGCAGCGCGACGCGCGCACGGTGTCGGGCGAGCCGCTGCACATCGGGCGCGGCGCGGCGTGCGCGATACACCTGCCCGACCCGCGCGTAAGCCTCAGCCACGCGGCGGTGCGCCGGGGCGACGACGGCCACCTGTACCTGGAAGCCGAGCGCCAGACGCTGAAGGCGGACGGCCGCTTCGAACAGCGGCTTCGCCTGCAGCCCGGGCAGGTGGCGATGATCGGGCCGTACCGCTTCGAAGTGGAGGCGGCGGACGCGGCCCACGACCTGGCGCTGGCGGTGGAGCTGACCGAACCACTGCCCGACGACCGCGAACGGCTGGCGTCGAAGTCGCGTCTCAGCCTGGCCCAGACCGGACTGTCCAAACGGCGCCTGGCGCTGTGGCTGGGCGGCCTGGTGCTGCTTGTGTTCGCGGCGCTGCCGGTGCTGTATGCCGTTTCGCCACAGGTCCGCATGGCCACCGCGCACCTGCCCTTCGGGCTGGACCAATCCTGGAACCCCGGGCCCCTCTCCGCCGGCCACGTCGGCTTCGGCGACGACTGCAGCCAGTGCCACCAGGTGCCTTTCGTACAGGTGCGCGACCAGGCCTGCACGGCCTGCCACACCGGCATCGGCCCGCACATCGCGCGCGCCCCGCTGGAAGAAGCGGTGTTCGGCGAGATGCGCTGCGCCAGCTGCCATCGCGACCACAAAGGGCTGGAAGGCCTCGCGCGCGGCGACACCGCGCAGTGCGTGGACTGCCATGGCGACGTGCGCGCCCACGCCGCCGAATCAACGCTGGCGGACATCCACGATTTCGCCGACGACCACCCCGCGTTCCGGCTCAGCCTGGCCGCGGCCGACGGCAGCGTGGAGCGCGTGGCCCAGGACGACCCGGCGGCGCGCGAGAGCTCGGGCCTGACCTTCCCGCACGACGTGCACCTGGCGCCGGGCGGCGTGAAAAGCCCCGACGGCAAGCGCCAGCTGGAATGCGCCAGCTGCCATGTGCCCGACCGCGCCGGCGTGCGCTTCGAACCGGTGACTATGCAGGCCCATTGCGCCGACTGCCACCGCCTGGACTTCGAACCCGCCGTGACCACGCGCCAGGTGCCGCACGCTGACCCGCGCGCGGTGATGACGACGCTGCGCGAGTTCTATTCCGCCATCAGCCTGGGCGAGATACCGCTCGACGTGATCACGATCGACGGCATGATGCGCCGGCCGCCTGGCAAGACCGACGCCGCCGACCGGCAGCGCGCGGCGCAGTGGGTGGAAGAGAAGTCTCTGGCGATCGGCCGCGAACTGTTCGAGGTGCGCGTGTGCCAGACCTGCCACGAGGTGTCGCATGACCCTTCGGAGGCCGACGCGCCGTGGTCGATTGCTCCGGTCACGGCCAACCCGCAGTGGCTGCCCAAGGCCCGGTTCGACCATGCCAGCCACGGCAGCTTCGAATGCAGCAGCTGCCATGCCGCGGCCGATTCAACGCTGAGCAGCGACATCAACCTGCCCGACATCAGCAGCTGCCGCACCTGCCATGCCGGCCAGTCGCCGGCATCCGGACAGCTGGCCAGCACCTGCGCCACCTGCCATGGTTTCCACGGGCCCGGCGGATCCAGTGGACTACCCGCGCCCTCGATCGCCGGGGAGAAGCGCTGATGCCCGCACCGCTTGCCCGCTTTGCCCTGGCCTGCCTGCTGGTGCTGCTGCACGGCTGCGGCAGCGGCGGGGGTGGCGACGGCATCGGCTGCGGCAGCGACTGCGGCCCACCGCCGCCCGGCCCACCGCCTCCGGGACCCACGGCGGCCCTGACCGTGGCCGACGTGCAGCAGGTCCTCCGGCAGGCCGTGGCCGAAGCGCAGGCGCGAAACGCGCGCGCCACGGTTGCCGTGGTGGATCGCTCCGGCAGCGTGCTGGCGGTGTTCCGCATGACCGGCGCCGCCGCCACGTTCCGCATCAGCAGTGGCCGCCGCGTCACCGGCGGGCTGGAAGACGTGGCGGTGCTGCCCGATGGCTTCGCGGCCATCGCCAAGGCCATCACCGGCGCTTACCTTTCCAGCGGCGGCAATGCCTTCACCACCCGTACCGCGGGCCAGATCGTCCAGCAGAACTTCAACCCGGGCGAGCTCTGGCAGCCGTCCGGCCCGCTGTTTGGCGTGCAGTTCTCGCAGCTTCCGTGCTCGGACCTGATGCAGCGCGAAAGCGACGGCGCACTCGGGCCCAAGCGATCGCCGCTGGGCCTGGCCGCCGATCCGGGCGGCTTGCCGCTGTACAAGGCGGGGAGGGTGGTCGGCGGCGTCGGCGTGATCGCCGACGGACTGTATTCACTCGACCTCAACATCACCAACCTCGACAGCGACCTGGACGAGCTGGTGGCGGTGGCCGGCAGCGCGGGCTTTGCGGCGCCCGAGGACCGTCGCGCCGACCGCATCACCCTGGATGGCCGCACGCTTCGCTTCACCGACAGCGAGTCGCTGGCCAGCACGCCCGCCAATGCGCCGGCCTTCGGCGCCCTGCCCGGCGCACTGGTCGCGGTGCCCGGCTATGCGCCGGCCGTCGTGCAGGCGGGCACCCCGTTCGGGACCGCGGCTTCGGGCGTGCGCGCCGACGCCGGCTTCTTCGCCGACCTGGAAGGCAACGTGCTGGTGGACGGCGCGAATGCCAACCGCTTCCCCGCCATCGCCGGCACCGACGGCGGCCTCACCCAGGCCGAAGTGATCGAGCTGATGCGCAGTGCGCTGAAAGTGGCCAACCGCACGCGGTCGCAGATCCGCCGGCCGCTGGGTTCGGCGGCACAGGTGAGCATCAGCGTGGTGGACACGCAGGGCGTGCTGCTGGGCCTGGTGCGCTCGGCCGACGCACCGGTGTTCGGCGTCGACGTGTCGGTGCAGAAGGCGCGCAGCGCCGCCTTTCTTTCGCGCGCCGACGCGGGCGCGCAGCTGCTGGCGCTGCCGCCCGCGAACTACATCGCGCCGCCGGCGGCGTCGGCGATAGGTGCCTACGTGGTCGCGCTGCGCGACTTCCTGGGCGATCCGGCCGCGCTGGCCAACGGCACCGCCTTCAGCGCCCGCGCCATCGGCAACCTGTCGCGGCCGCTGTTCCCGGACGGCATCGACGGCATCGCGGGCACCGGCACCGGCCCGCTTTCAAAGCCGCTGGCGGACTGGAGCCCGTTCAGCACGGGCCTGCAGCTGGACCTGTCCTACAACGCCATCGTCGCCGCCGCCGGGGGCGACCTTTCGTTCGGGTGCACCGGTCTGGCCGGGCTGCGCAACGGCCTGCAGATCTTCCCGGGCGGCGTGCCGGTTTTCCGCGGCAGCGTGCTGGTGGGCGCCATCGGCGTGTCGGGCGACGGCGTGGACCAGGACGACATGGTGGCGTTCCTGGGCGTGGCCAATGCCGGCACGGCGCTCAACGGCAGCATCGGCAACGCGCCTGCGGCGCGGCGCGCCGATACGCTGGTGCCGCAGGGCGCACGCCTGCGCTACGTGCAGTGCCCGCAGGCGCCGTTCATCGACTCCACCGAACAAAACGTCTGCGGGGGACTGTGAGGCCATGACCTGCGCCCGCCGCCACGCCACGCCGCCGCGCCGCCGCGCTTGGGCCGTGCTGCTCCTGGCGGCGCTGCCGTTCGCGGTTCCGGCGCAGGACGCTTCCCACGACGAACCGGCGCAGGACCAGGACGATGACGCGGTGGTGCGGCAGCGTCCGCAGGGCAAGCCGCTGGACTACCCGCTGCCCGACATCGACCCGACGCGCGTGCTTCCGCCGCAGGCCGCCGTGCGGCGCGAAAGCCTGCCGGTGCCGGACCGCTGGCGCATCATGGACAGCCTGGGCGGCGAACGCCGCTGGTGGGATCCGTACAACCCCAACGTGCTCAAGGGTGACCGGCCGTTCGAGCCGTTCAAACGCTGGGGCGAAGACTGGTTCCTGGTGCTGACCGGGGTTTCGGACACGCTGGTGGAGGCGCGCCGGCTGCCGACGCCGGTGGGCGCCCAGTCCAGCGAACGTCCCGGCTCGCTGGACGTGTTCGGGCAGGGCCGGCAGTCCACCTTCAACCAGAACCTGATCGTGGCGGCCGCGGTGATCAAGGGCAACACCACGTTCAAACCGCCCGACTACGAAATCCGCGCGGCGCTGGCGCTCAACTACAACCGCAGCGAGTCGCGCGAAGTGCGGGTGCTGCGCCTGGACCCGGGCGACGGCCGCATCCGCATCGACCAGCACGTGGGGCTGCAGGAGCTTTTCTTCGACAAGCACCTGCGCAATGTCTCGGACCGCTACGACTTCGACAGCCTGCGGATCGGCGTGCAGCCGTTCATTTCCGATTTCCGCGGCTTCGTGCTGCAGGACAACGCCTTTGGCGTGCGGGTGTTCGGCACCCGCGACAACAACCGCTGGCAGTACAACGTGGCCTGGCTGCGGCGCATGGAGAAGGACACCAACAGCGGGCTCAACGAGGCCGGGGTGGCGCTGCGGCGCGACGACACGCTGGCCTTCAATCTGTACCGACAGGACTTCCCGGTGCTGGGCCACACCACCCAGCTGACCGTGATGCACAACGAAAACCGCGAAGGCGGCCGGGTGCTGCGCAACAGCAACGGCTTCCAGGAACGCCCTGCCATCCTGGGCGACGGGCGCGGGCGCGACTACCGCGTCACCTACCTGGGCCTGAGCGGCGACGGCCATTTCGGGCGCTGGAACCTCAGCTCGTCGCTGTACGCCGCGCTGGGTCGCGACCAGCGCCACCCGCTTGCGCAGCGCGAAAACCGCATCGAGGCCTTCTTCGGCGCCGCCGAACTGTCGCGCGATTTCGACTGGTTTCGCGTGCGCGGCACCGCCATCGCCGCCAGCGGTGACGACAACCCGTTCGACGGCCGCGCCACCGGCTTCGACGCCATCCTGGAAAACCCCCAGGTCGCCGGCGCCGACACCAGCTTCTGGATCCGCCAGGCAGTGCCCTTGGTGGGCGGCGGCGGCGTGGCGCTGTCGGGCCGCAATGGCCTGTTGCCCAGCCTGCGTTCGTCCAAGGAGTTGGGCCAGTCGAACTTCGTCAATCCCGGCCTCACCCTGTTCGGCCTTGGCGCGGACGTGGATGTGTCGCCGCAGGTGCGCGTGGTCGGCAACCTGGCCAAGCTTGATTTCGTCAACACGTCTTCGTTGTCGGTGCTGCGCGGCCAGGGCGCGATCAGCCGCGACATCGGCGTGGACCTTTCCGCCGGCGTGCAGTACCGCCCGCACATGAGCCAGAACGTGGTGTTCAACGCCTCCGCCGCCGCGCTGTTCCCGGGCAAGGGCTTCCGACAGCTCTATGCCGACGACGGCACCCAGTATTCCCTGCTGCTCAACCTGGTGCTGACCTACTGATGGCCCTTCCCAGCCGCCGCCTGCTGATCCTTGTCCTGCTGGGCTGCCTGATGGCGGGCGGCCTGGCCGCGGTGATTGCCGCCGAGAAATCAGCGCCGGTGCCGCGCCAGTACGTGATGCATGCACCGGCGCCGGCGGCACAGACCCTCGCGGCGGCCGCGGCCAAGTCCGATGGCTGCCAGAGCTGCCACGCCACGCCCGACCACGCCACCATGCACCAGAACCCGGCCGTCATCCTGGGCTGCACCGACTGCCACGGCGGCAATGCCCTGGCCCGCCAGCCCGCGGGCAGCCGGTACAAAGGCGAAGGCCACGCCGGCTACGTCGCGGCCATGGACCAGGCGCACGTACTGCCGCGCTACCCGTCCGACTGGCATGCGCCGTCGTCGGCCAACCCCGAGGGCAGCTACACCCTGCTCAACCGCGAGGCGCCGGAGTTCGTGCGCTTCATGAACCCCGGCGACCTGCGCGTTGCGCGCTTGTCCTGCGGCGCCTGCCACCTGCCCATCATCCAGGCCAGCGAACGCAGCCTGATGGCCACCAGCGCCATGCTCTGGGGCGGCGCTGCGTACAACAACGGCATCCTTCCCTACAAACGCTACCTGCTGGGCGAGGCCTACACGGCCGACGGCCAGCCTGCCCTGCTGAAGGCGCCGGTGCCGGTGGACGAACACATGGCGGCCAAGGGCCTGCTGCCGCAGCTGTTGCCGCTGCCGGCCTGGGAAACGGTGCCGCCGGGCGACGTGTTCCGGGTGTTCGAGCGCGGCGGCCGCGTAATCCCCACGCAGTTCCCGGAAGTGGGTTTGCCCAACGTCACCGGCCAGATCCAGCGGCTGGACGAACCCGGCCGCCCCGACATCCGCCAGTCCAACCGCGGCGCCGGCACCGGCAGCCGCATCGCGGTGCCGCTGATCAACCTCACCAAGACCCGGCTGAACGATCCGCACCTGTGGTTCCTGGGCACCAACGAGCAGCCCGGCGACTATCGGTCGTCCGGCTGCACCGCCTGCCACACGCCGTATGCCAACGACCGTGACCCGCGACACTCCGGGCCGTACGCCTCGGCCGGGCACCTGGGCCAGAGCCAGAGCGCCGACCCCACCATTCCGCGCGGCGAGTCCGGGCATCCCATCCAACATGCCTTCACCCGCGCCATTCCCTCGTCCCAGTGCATGACCTGCCACATGCACCAGCCCAACATCTTCGTCAACAGCTACTACGGCTACACCATGTGGGACTACGAGTCCGACGCCGAGGCGATGTGGCCCAAGCAGCAGCGCTATCCGACCGATGCGCAGATGCGCGAAGTCCTCGACCGCAATCCCGAAGGCGCCGCGGTGCGCGGCAACTGGAGCGACCCGGCCTTCCTGCGCCAGGTGTCGGAACTCAACCCGCAGCTCAAGGACACCCAGTTCGCCGACTACCACGGCCACGGCTGGAACTTCCGCGCGGTGTTCAAGCGCGCGCGCGACGGCACCCTGCTCGACAAGGACGGCCTGGCCGTCGCCGACACCGACCCGGACCGCTTCAAGAAGGCCGTGCACCTGAGCTCGTCGCACCTGGACGCGGGCATGCACTGCGTGGACTGCCACTTCGGCCAGGACACGCACGGCAACGGCCACATCTACGGCGAGGTGGCCGCCGCCATCGAGATCGGCTGCAAGGACTGCCACGGCACCACGCGCGAGTACCCGAGCCTGTTCACGTCCGGCCCCGCCGCCGGCCCGCAGGGCAACGACATGAAGCTGCTGCGTACCCCGGACGGCGGTCGCCGCTTCGAGTGGCGCGAGGGCCGGCTGTTCCAGCGCTCGGCGGTGACGCCCGGGCTGGAGTGGGAGATGAGCCTGGTGAAGGACGCGGTGACGCCCGGCAACGCCCATTACAACGCCAAGGCCGCGCGCGCCAAGACCATGAGCTCGGGGGCCGCCGGCCGCATCGACGGCGCCTGGGGCGCATCGGTGCCCGCGGCGGACTACGCCCACGACGACGACGAGATGACCTGCCACTCCTGCCACACCTCGTGGACCACCAGCTGCTCGGGCTGCCACCTGCCGATCGAGGCCAACTGGAAAACCGAACGGCTGCATTACGAGGGCGGGGAAACGCGCAACTACGCCACCTACAACCCCCAGGTGGTGCGTGACGACGTGTTTTCGCTGGGTCGCAACGGCACCATCTCGGGCAGCAAGATAACCCCGGTGCGCTCGAGCTCGGCCCTGGTGCTTTCGTCCACCAATGCCAACCGCGAACGCATCTACGTGCAGCAGGCGCCGATCGCCGCCAGCGGATTCTCCAGCCAGGCCTTCGCGCCGCACTACCCGCACACCGAGCGCAAGACCGAAACCAAGACCTGCACTGACTGCCACGTTTCGGAAGACAACGACAACAACGCCATCATGGCGCAGCTGCTGCTGCAGGGAACCAACTTCGTCAACTTCATCGGCCTGCACGCCTGGGTGGGCGCCGAACAGGGCATCGCTGCGGTGCAGGTGACGGAGTGGGAAGAGCCGCAGGCGGTGATCGGCAGCTACCTGCAGCGCTACGCCTACCCTGACTGGCACGCCGCGCACTTGGCGCGCGGCCGCGAATTGCCCACCGCCGCCACCCACGCCACGAACGGTCCGGCGCGCTGCGTCGCCGTACGCGGCGAATATCTGTTCGTGGCCGAGGGCGCTGGCGGCATGCGCGTCTACGACGTCGCCTCGGTGGCCAACAAGGGCGTGTCCCAGCGCATCGTGAGCGCGCCGTTCTCGCCGCTGGGCCAGGACACCCATGTTCCCAGCGGCAATGCCACCTGCGTTGCCCTGCCCACCAACCAGCCCATCGCCCCGCTGCGCAACCAGGGCGAGCTGATGCGGGTGACCAACCAGGAACAGCCGTTCCACCCGATCTACCACTACGCCTTCGTGGTGGACGCGCAGGAAGGCCTGATCCTGGTCGACGTGGACACGCTGGCCGACGGCGAGCCGCGCAACAATTTCCTGGAGCGCGCGCTCACCTGGGACGGCGACGGCGCACTGGCCGGCGCGCGCCACGTCACGGTGGGCGGGCACTTCCTCTACATCGCGGCCGATGCCGGGCTGGTGGTGGTGGACGTGGACACGCCGCTGTCGCCGCGCGTCGCCGCGGTGCTGCCGATGCACGACGTGCGCGCCACGGCGCTGCAGTTCCGCTACCTGTTCGTGACCACGGGCGCGGGGCTGCAGGTGGTGGACGTGACCCATCCGGCCACGCCGCGCCTGGTGCCCGGCGCCAGCGTGGCGCTGGACGATCCGCGCGGCCTGTACGTGGCGCGCACCTACGCTTACGTCGCCGCCGGCCGGCAGGGGCTGGCCATCGTCAACGTCGAGCGGCCGGAGCAGCCGCGGCTGCTGACGATGTTCACGGCCGATGGCAAGCTCGACGACGCCCGCGACGTGGTGGTGGGTTCGACCAACGCCTCGCTGTTCGCCTACGTCGCCGACGGTCGCAACGGCCTGAAGGTGGTGCAGCTGACCGCGCCCGACACGCAGCCCAAGTTCTACGGTTTCTCGCCCGAACCACGGCCGCAGCTGGTGGCCTGGCACCGCACCGCGTCGCCGGCGCTGGCGTTGGCCAAGGGCCTGGACCGCGACCGTGCGGTGGACGAAACCGGCGGCCAGATCGCGGTGTTCGGGCGCATCGGTTCGCGGCCGCTCAATGCGGCCGAAGTGAAGAAGTTCTTCCTCAACCCCGACGGCAGCCCATGGACCGTGCGCGACCGGGACCCGGGCACGCCGCGCTTGCCTGCCGCTGCCGGGAGTCCGCCATGAAACGCTTCGCCCGCCGTGTCTGCGTTGCCCTGCTGCTTTGCGCCGGCCAAGCCTGGGCACAGGGCGCCACGCCCCTGCCCTACCAGGCCGGCGACCAGTCGCTGGGCACGGTGAACTGCGCCAACAGCCTGTGCCATGGCGCGATCACGCCCTGGCATGAATCACCGGTGCTGCAGAACGAATACGTCACCTGGTCGCGATTGGACAAACACGCCCGCGCCTTCCGCGTGCTGCACAATGAACGCTCGCGCGCCATCATGGCCAAGCTCGGGTCGGCCACGCCGGCCCACGAAACCAAGCTGTGCCTGGACTGCCACGCGCACAACGTGCCCGAGGCCCGGCGCGGCGAACGCTTCACGCTGTCGGACGGCGTCACCTGCGAAGCCTGCCATGGTCCGGCCGAGCGCTGGATCCAGTCGCACGTGGAACCGGGCGCCAGCCACGCCGGCAATATCGACCAGGGCCTGTACCCCACCAGCGACGCGGCCAGCCGCGCCAAACTGTGCCTGTCCTGCCACTGGGGCAACGCCGACAAGTTCGTCAACCACCGGCTGATGGCCGCCGGACACCCGCGCATGAGCTTTGAACTCGAAACCTTCACCGCCATCGCACCCGCGCACTTCCGCGTGGACGCCGACTACCTGGCGCGCAAGCCCGCCGTGGATGGCGTGAAGGTCTGGGCCATCGGCCAGGCCTTGGCCGTGCAGGAGATGATGGACCTGCTGGCCGACCCCAAGCGCAGCCGCGACGGGCTTTTCCCCGAGCTGGTGCTGTTCGACTGCCACGCCTGCCACCACCCGATGTCGCAGGCGAAGTGGCAGCCGCGCACGCAGTTCGGCCCGCATGCGGGCCCGGGCATGGTGCGCCTGAACGACTCGGGCATGCTGATGCTGCGGGCGGTGGCGCGCGAAGTGGACCCGGCGCTGGGCCTGCGTGTGGGCCGGCAGGTTTCGCGCCTGCACCTGGCCGTGGCCGGCCAGGGCGACGCCAGCACCGAAGCCGATGCGCTCAAGCGCCTGGCGGCCGAAGTGGCGCTGCGCATCGAAACGCACGCGTTCTCGCCGGCGTCGCCAGGCCGCATCGCGCTGGCGCTGGTGGACGAAGGCCTGGCCGGCGGCTATGCCGACTACGCCGGCGCGGAACAGGCGGCCATGGCGATCGGCAGCGTGGTGGACCACATGCACAAGCGAGGCCTGGCCGCGCCGGCCGACGCGCTCAACCGCGCACTCGAGCGCCTCAACGCCACCCTGGCCGACGACGAGGCCTACCGTCCGGCCCTGTTCCAGCAGCGGCTGCGCGAGATGCGCGTGTTGCTGGTGGCGAAGTGAGCGCGCCCATGTCCCGGAGAACTCCCGCATGAGCGGCACGTACCGCATCGCCATCATCGGCTCGGGCCCCGCCGGGCTGTCGGCCGCGGCACATGCGGCCGAGCTCGGGCTTTCGCACGTCCTGCTGGAGGCCGAACAGCACGCCTCCAACACGCTGTTCAAGTACCAGAAGGGCAAGCACGTGATGGCCGAGCCGGGCGTGCTGCCGCTGCGCAGCCCCCTGGCCTTCGAGGCCGGCACCCGCGAGAGCATCCTGGAAGGCTGGAACCAGTCGCTGCACCAGCACCAGGTGAACGTGCGCTATGGCGCCAATGTCACCGGCGTGTCGGGGCAGCGCGGCGATTTCTTGATCACCCTGGCCAACGGCGGCAGCGTGCAGGCCCAGACCGTGGTGCTGGCGATCGGCCTGCAGGGCAACATCCGGAAGTTCGGCGTGCCCGGCGAAGACCTGCCCAACGTGCAGTACCAGCTCGATGACCCCGACGAGTACGCCGACGAAACCATCGTGGTGGCCGGCGGTGGCGATGCCGGCATCGAGAACGCGCTGGCGCTGGCCGCAGGCAATCGCGTCTTCGTGATCAACCGCGAAGAAGAGTTCAACCGCTGCAAGGACGCCAACCTGGGCCTGCTCAAGGCAGCGATCGCCGACGGCCGCATCGAGCCGCGCTCGAGCACGGCGGCCACACGCATCGAGGCGCAGGCCGAACCCGCGCTGCCGCTGTGCTTCGTGGCGCAAACGCCGCAGGGCGAAGAGCGCATACCCTGCCACCGGGTGATCGGACGCCTGGGCGCCAGCCCGCCGCGCGCCCTGGTGGAAAGCTTCGGCGTGGTGTTCCCCAGCAAGGACCGCAACGCCGTGCCGGCGGTGTCCGACCACTACGAATCCAACGTGCCCGGTATCTACATCATTGGCGCACTGGGCGGCTACCCGCTGATCAAGCAGGCGCTCAACCAGGGCTACGAGGTGGTTGAGTACATCCTGGGCAACGCGGTTGAGCCGGCGGACGAGCCGCTGCTCAAGGCCAAGTTCGCCGGCTACCGCAGCGCGGGCACGGTCAGCGAAGCCATTGCCCGGATCCAGGCCGCCGTGCCGCTGCTGTCGGGCCTGACCACGCTGCAGCTGCGCGAATTCCTGCTCGACAGCCAGATCCACCTGCCCAAGGACGGCGAAACGGTGTTCCGCCGCAACGACTACACCAACTCGCTGTACTGCATCGTCGAAGGCGAGGTGTCGGTGCTGCCCGAACTGGCGGACGACGACACCCGCATTCGGCTCGCTGCCGGCGCCTTCTTCGGTGAGATGGGGCTGATCTCGGGCCGCCGGCGCAATGCTTCGGTGGTGGCCGGGCCGGGCTGCGTGCTGGTGGAGACGCCGCGCCGGTCGATGCTCAAGCTGCTCGGTTCGGTCGAATCGGTCAAACACATCCTGGACCAGGCATCGGTGCAGCGCGCGGTGCAGGCGTTCCTGGGCGCAAGCGTGTCCGATACCGAGCTGCACTTCCTGGCCCAGGGCGCCCAGATCCGCAGTTTCGCCGCCGGACAAGTGCTGTTCCAGGAGGGCGACCAGGCCGACGGGCTGTACCTGATCCGGCGCGGTTCGGTCACCGTGTCGCGGCTGCTGGGCGGCCGGGAGATCGTGCTGTCATACGTGGCGGCCGGCAACTACGTGGGCGAGATGGCGCTCATTTCCAGCGCGCCGCGCTCGGCCACGGTGCGCGCGGCGGTGGCCACCGAAGCGGTGGTGCTCACGTCGGAGCGCGTCAAGCGGGTGCTGGCGGGCAACGAAAGCCTGCGTGCCGGAGTGGACGCCATGGCGCTTGGCCGCATGCAGGACAACCTGGGCATGGAGCATGACGCGGCGCCCGGCGACCTGATCAACTTCCTGATGAAGCAGGGCCTCGGCGAAGCCACCGACGTGCTGCTGATAGACGCCTCGCTGTGCGTGCGCTGCGACAACTGCGAGAAAGCCTGCGCCGACACCCACGGCGGCACGTCGCGCCTGGACCGCGAGGCCGGCCCCACCTTCGCCCAGATCCACGTGCCCACTTCGTGCCGGCACTGCGAACACCCGCACTGCATGAAGGATTGCCCGCCGGACGCCATCCACCGTTCCGCCGACGGCGAAGTCTTCATCAGCGACAGCTGCATCGGCTGCGGCAACTGCGAGCGCAACTGCCCTTACGGCGTGATCCGGATGGCGCCCGTGCAGGGCGAACGCCGCAGCGGCGGGCTGCTGTCGTGGCTGCTGCTGGGCCTGGGCGACGAACCGGGTACCGAGCCCAAGGCGGTACCCGGCGCCAAGACCAAGAAGGTCGCGGTGAAGTGCGACATGTGCAAAGACCTGGCCGCCGGCCCGGCCTGCGTGCGCAGCTGCCCTACCGGCGCGGCGATCCGCACCACGCCCGAGCGTTTCCTGGATTTCGCGGCCAAGCGCGATTCACGCTAGGCCGGATGCGCCGGGCGCGGCGCGCTAGTCCGGGCCCGGCTCGCGCACCCTTCCCCGGCCCGTCGCTGCGGGATCGGCCGCATCGCGTTCCCCGACGGGCGCCACCGGCACCGCGCGCTCGGGCAGCTCGCGCACGTGCACGTCCAGCTGCGGGTAGGCGAACGCGATGCCGTTCTCCTGGAAGAGCTCGATCAGGCGCGTGTTGATCTCGTTGCGCACCGCGAGGCGGTCGGCGATGGTGCCCACGAACAGCCGCAGCTCGAATTCCAGCGTACTGGCGCCGAAGTTGAGCAGCCAGCTCGTGGGTGGCCGTTCAGACAGCACGCGCGGATTCTCCGCAGCGGCCTGCTGCAGCAGGCGGTGCACCAGGTGCGGGTCGGTGCCGTAATCCACGCCGACCTTGATGGTGATGCGCGTTGCCTCGTCGCTCAGCGTCCAGTTCACCAACTGGCCGGTGATGAAGGTCTTGTTGGGTACGACGATTTCCTTGTTGTCGAAGTCCACCAGCGTGGTGGCGCGCGTGCGGATGCGCGTCACGGTGCCGTCGAGGTTGTTGACGGTGATGACGTCGCCGACCCGGAACGGCCGCTCGAACAGCAGGATCAGGCCGGACACGAAGTTGGCGAAGATCTCCTGCAGGCCAAAGCCCAGGCCCACCGTCAGCGCCGCCGCCATCCACTGCAGCTGGCCCCAGCGCAGGCCCAGCAGCCCCAGGCCGACGACCACGCCCACCAGCACGATGGCGTAGCGCGACACGCTGGTGATGGCGTAGCGCGAAGCCGCGTCCATGTGCACCTTCGACAGCAGGCCAATCTCGATCAGGCCCGGCAGGTTGCGCGCCGCCACCACGGTCAGCGCCAGCACCAGCAGGCCCAGCATCACGGCCATCAGGGTCACCGACACCAGCACGTCGGCGCCGTCGGCGCCGGTTTCGGTGATGGTCCACAGGGCGAACTCGTCGAAGCGCGCGAAGGCCGGCATCACCCCCGACCACACCCAGGCCAGGCCGATCACGAGCGCGGTCAGCTTGATCGCGCGCAGCAGGCTGCGGGTCTGGGCGTTGACCTTTTCGAGCGTGATCTCGTCCTCGGGCTCGGCCGCGATCGCCTCGCCGCCGTCCCCCGCATCGGCGCTGCCATCGGCGATCGCCTGGGCCTCGGCCTCGAGTCGCTGCTCATGCCGGCGCTGCGCCAGGCGCCGCTCGCCGAGCACGAACCAGCGCGCCAGCAGCCCGTGCCCCACCGTCACCGCCGCGATCATGCTGACGCTGGCGAACATCGATCCGAACACGATGCCCACCGAGTACACGTAGCCATCCAGCGCCAGCGCCGCGCACGCCAGCAGGCCGCCCGACAGGCCCACGCGCAGCACGCGCCGCCAGCGCGAGGGCTCGATGCTGGCGCCACGCCGGTGCATCAGCTGGTCGGGCGCCAGCAGGCGCCACGTCGCCCACGCCGACACCAGCGACACCAGCACGAGCGCGATGCGCGCCTGCACGGTGATGGCCAGTTCCTGGTTGCGGATGAAGGCCAGCGCGACAATGAAGTACAGCGGCAGCAGGCCCACCATCAGCCGGGGCGTCCAGCGCGCCAGCGCCTCGCGGCGTGGTCGGCTCCAGCGGAAATGCGCATGCGCCAGGCCACGCTCGCGCACCAGCCAGCGCAGGAACACCAGCGTGAACGTGGGCAACGCCACGCCGGCCAGCGCCTGGCCCAGCGAATCGCTGTACCTGCCGGACGCTCCCAGCCCCTGCAGCAGAATGCCCGCCAGCAGCAGGGCCACGGCCCAGGGCAGCGCCGCCAGCACGGTCCACCCGAGCACCTGCAGGGTCGGGCGCAGGTGCACCTCGCGCAGCACGTTGGCAAGCGCGTCGATGCGGACGCGCGCGCGCATCTGCAAACCCAGCAGCACCAGCACCAGCGCGAGACTGGCGACATAGCGCCACGGCGATTGCGCGAACGAGCGCTGCAGCAGTTCGGCCGTGGTGACCAGCCGCGACGGCTTGACCATGTCGTGCAGGCCCGCGGGCAGCAGGGCCAGCCAGGCGCTGTCCACCGGCGGATGGCTGCGGATCCACAGCAGGTGGCGGTCGAGGGTCTGGCGCAGCTGCCGGTTGGCTTCGATGCGGGCCTTGACGCTGCGCTCGCTCTGCTCGAGCGCGGTGATGCGGCGCCACATCAGCGGCTCGAGGCGATCGGTGAGGTCGAGGCGTTCGCGCAGCAGGTCCTCGAGCGGATCGACTTCGGCGGCCTGCACGTCCAGGCCATCGTCGTCCACGCCCGGGGCGGTACTGCGCAGCTTCTGCGCGGCCTGCGCCGGGTCGGCGAGTTCGCGCTGCAGCTCGTTCAGGGCGATCATGCGCAGGCGCAGTTCGCCCAGGGTCTGTTCGACTTCGCCCAGCTCGTCCTGCAGCACGGCCTCGGGTTCGAGCCGGCGCAGCTCGGCCCACAGCCAGTTGCCGACCTCTTCGCTGCGGCCGCCCAGCTCCACGCGCGACACGCTGTCGCGCAGGCCGGCCAGGTCGCGGGCCAGGGCCTCGTCCTGCCCGGCCAGGAAACGGCGGCGGCTGGCGAGGCGTTCGTTGGTCTGCACCAGCTCGTCGGCGAGCCGGACGTTTTCGACGGCGGCGGCGGACACCAGCGGTTCCTGCGCGGCGTAGGCCTTGGCGCGCCCGGCGACGTCGGCCGCCAGCTTCTCCAGCTCTTCGCGACCGATGGTGGCGATGCGCTGCTGCATCAGCGCCAGCCGCGGCGTGCGCAGGTCGAGTTCGTGGCGCAGAGAGCGCAGCTCCAGTTCCTGCAGGCGCTGGCGCGTGCCGCCCAGGTCCTGCTGGTCCTGGCGCAGGGCCAGCTCCGCCGCCACCCGGCGCCGTTCGGCGGCATTGCGCAGTCGGCGCGCCTCGGTGAAGTCGGTAGCTTCGCCGTCAACGGCGACCACGGGGGCCGCGAGTTCGTCCACCCGGCGCTGCAGGTCGGCGACGGACGACTCGGGGCCGGCCGGCTGCGCCAGCGACCGGGACAGGTCGGCGGTGACGGCCTCGATGCGCTCGCGCAGCTGGCTGACGGCCACGCGCTCCTGCTCGAGGGCGTTCTCCAGGGTTTCGATGTTGGTGGTGCGCGGCAGCCGCGCGCGCCAAGTGGCCAGCGACTTGCGGGCGTCCACGGCCAGTTCCGCCTCCAGCGCCGCCGTGCGGGCCGGGGCATTGGCCGCTTCGGCGCGCAGCGCTTCACGTCGCTGTTCGAACACCTGCGCTTGAGCCTCGGCGATGGCGGCGGCGTCCCGCACTTCGGTCAGCGCCTTTTCCTGCGCGGTGGAGCCGGAGCTGGACTCGGAGCCGCCCAGACCCATCGGCAGCGACGCCGCGGCGAACGCCGGCGCGAAGCTCAGCGTGAGGGCGCACAGCGCCAAGGCCCAACGGGGCGGCAGGGTGAATCGGAAGGGCATGCGCATGCCGCAAGGCTAGCCCCGACGGGCGCAGGCGGCAATTAGCCGGCATGGCGCCGCTCTGGGACAATGCCGCCATGCCCGAACTGCCTGAAGTCGAAACCACCCGGCGCGGCCTCGCGCCCCACGTCGAAGGCCGCGTGATTACCGGGGTGCTGCTGCGGCGACCCGACCTGCGCTGGCCGATTCCGCCCGAGGTGGCGGCGTCGCTGCCGGGCCAGCGCGTGCTGGGCGTGCGCCGCCGCGCGAAATACCTGCTGCTCGACACCGCCCCGGGCAGCGCGCTGCTGCACCTGGGCATGTCCGGCATGCTGCGCGTGTTGCCGGCCGCCACCCCGGTGGAAACCCATGACCACGTCGATATCGCGCTCGATTCGGGCCGCGTGCTGCGCTTCACCGATCCGCGCCGCTTCGGCTGCCTGCTCTGGCAGCCGGCAGGGGAAACCCACGACCTGCTGCAGCGCCTGGGTCCGGAGCCGCTGTCGGACGACTTCCATGCGCAGTACCTCTACCAGCGCAGCCGTGACCGCAAGGCGCCCATCAAGACCTTCCTGATGGACCAGGCGGTGGTGGTGGGCGTGGGCAACATCTACGCGGCCGAAAGCCTGTTCCGTGCGGGCATCGCGCCCGGCCGGGCGGCCGGCTCGATCAGCCGCGAGCGCTACGCACGGCTGGTGTCTGCGGTGAAGACGATCCTCGCCCACGCGATCACCCGGGGCGGCACCACCCTGCGCGACTTCCTGAATCCCGACGGCGCGCCGGGCTATTTCGAACAGGAACTGTTCGTCTACGGCCGTGAAGGCGAGGCCTGCAGGACGTGCGGCCGCACGATCCGCGATGGCCGCATGGGCAACCGGGCCACGGCCTGGTGCGGCGGCTGCCAGACCTGATGCCTGGCGCCCCGCGGGGCCTTCACAATGCCGTGGCGACGCCCCCGGTTCCGGATCGCGCCCGCTGACCCCAATCGGGCTATATTGGAGCCATCCCGCGCAGACGGGACCCGGGGACCCATGAACGAAACGGCGGACATTACCCAGTGGCTCAGTGCCGCGCGCGCGGGCGACAAATCAGCGCTCGACCGCGTGCTGGCTACCCTGTATCGCGAGCTGCATGGCATGGCGCGGCGCCAGCTGGGCGGCCAGCAGAACGGCCACACGCTCGACACCACCGCCCTGGTGCACGAGGCCTACCTCAAGCTGGCCGGCCGCGCCGAGGCCGAGTTCGAGGATCGCGCGCACTTCTTCGCCTATGCCGCCAGCGCCATGCGCTCGGTGGTGGTGGACTATGCGCGCCAGCGCATGGCGGTCAAGCGCGGCGGCGACCTGCACCGGGTGACCGACCTGCCCGAGGATGCCGGCGGCGGCATGCGCCTGGACGAGGACATGCTGGGTCTGGACGTGGCCCTGAACAAACTGCACGACCTGGACCAGCGCCTGGCCCAGGTGGTGGAAATGCGCTATTTCGCCGGCCTGTCCGAAACCGAGATCGCCGGCCTGCTCAAGCGCTCCGAGCGCAGCGTCCGTCGCGACTGGCAGAAGGCCCGCATGTTCCTGCTGGCCGCGCTGCAGGGCTGACACCGGGGACTCCCCGTGGACACTGAACGCTGGAAGCGGCTGTCCACCCTGCTCGACGAGCTGCTTGAGCTCGAGCCCCCCGTGCGCGCCCGTCGGCTGGCCGAAATCGTGGGTGCCGACGCCGGGCTGGGCGACGAGCTGCAGCGGATGATGGCGCTGGAGGATGAAAGGCCGGACTTCCTGGCCCAGTCAGTGGTGGACGCCGCGGTGTTCTCGCCGCAGCCGGGCCAGTCCATCGGGCCCTACCGGCTGGAAAGCCCCATCGGCGAAGGCGGCATGGGCCAGGTCTGGCTGGCTATCCGCGCCGACGGCCTTTATCACCGGCGGGTGGCCCTGAAGCTGCTGCGCCCGGGCCTGGGCGATGCCGGCCTGCGCACCCGATTCACCCGCGAGCGGCAGATCCTGGCTCGGCTGGGCCATGCCCACATCGCCCGCCTGCTCGATGCCGGCGTGAGCAGCGACGGCCAGCCTTACCTTGCGCTGGACTATGTGCAGGGCGAAGCCATCACCGACTACGCGCGCAAGCTGTCACTGCCGCCGCACGACCGCCTGCGCCTGTTCCTGCAGGTGTGCGCGGCGGTGAGCCACGCACACGCCAACCTGGTGGTGCACCGCGACCTCAAGCCGTCCAACATCATGGTGACGTCGGCCGGCGAGGTCTGCCTGCTGGACTTTGGCATCGCCAAGCTGCTCGACGACCCCGGCGACGGCCAGGGCGTCATCACGGGCACCGGCACGCGCGCATTCACCCTGCACTACGCCGCGCCCGAGCAGCTGCGCAACGGCGTCATCACCACGATGACCGACGTCTATTCGCTGGGCGTGGTGCTGTACGAGCTGCTGGTGGGACGCAAGCCCTACGATCCCGCACGGCCCTCCGATGCGGCCTGGGAGGAAGCCATCCTCACCGGCGACCCGGTGCGTCCATCGGTGGCGGCGCAGCGCCTGGCGCGCGAGAACGGCACGCCCAATCCACGCCGGCTGGCGTCGGAGCTGGCCGGCGACCTCGACAACATCCTGCTCAAGGCCCTGGCCAAGGCGCCCGAAGACCGCTACGTGTCGGTGGAGGCGATGGCGCAGGACCTGCGCCGGCACCTGGACGGCGAACCGGTGCTGGCTCGGGCGCAAAGCCTGGGCTACCGCACGCAGAAGTTCGTAAGCCGCAATTCGGTGGGCCTGATCGTGGGCATCTCCATGCTGGGCCTGATGGTGACGGCGCTGGGCTTCATGTACTGGCAGGCCAGCAGGGCCATCGTCGAGGCACAGCGCGCGCAGGCGATGCAGGATTTCGTGGTGGCGCTGTTCGAGAACACCGACCAGGCCGGCAGCGGCGAAGGCCTGGACGTAAGACTGCTGCTGGACGCTGGCGTGCGCCGCGCGGACAGCGAATTGATCGGCCAGCCGCAGGCCCGCGCCGAACTGCTGGGCCTGGTGGTGCGGCTGCGCCAGGGCCTGGGCGACGACCGCCAGGCGCTGGACCTGCTGGACCGCCAGTCACAGGTGCTGGCTTCGCTGGCGGCTGAAGCGCCGGCGCGCATCGGCATCGAGTCGGCGGCGCTTAGCGGCCGCCGCCAGCGCGCGCGCGGCCCGCCCGAGGGTTGCGTGAGGGCCCTGGGGCCCGGGATGGCGGC
>NZ_JAIBFH010000393.1 GCF_019459675.1 Arenimonas sp. | reverse complement strand
GGGGCCGGGGGGGGGGGGGGGCGGGGTTTCTTTTAAATTACGCCACCCCCCCGACGGCCACTGTCACGCCACCCCGGCCGGCGACCCGGGGGCGGCGGGCCCCGGGCGGGGCCCGGGACGGCCTAGCGGCAGTGGCTGGGCAGCAGCTTCTGCGGGATGCCGTCGCCGCTGCACGACCAGGTGCCGTTCTCTTCCCGGGTCAGCAGAAGATGGCCCCCGCGCGCCGAATCGTCGGTGCCCAGCGTGCCCAAGGTCAGCTCAACGGCGCAGCGCCCGTCCTCCAGGGAGCCCACGTCCAGCGCGTCCAGGCCTGGGGTGGTCGGTGCCGCCAGGCCCAGTTCCGCGGCGTCGCGGGGGCAGCGGTCGGTGTTGGCGATGAACTCTTCCACCGCAACCTTGGCGCTCTGGCCCTCCACCTGCACCACGGCCAGCTTGCTGCGCGTCATGTAGTCCTGGTAAGCGGGCAGGGCGATGGCGGCCAGGATGCCCAGCACCACCAGCAGGAACAGCCCGCCGCCCACGACCACGGCCGCGGCGATCAAGCAGCCGTTGTTTTTTTTCACGGGGGCGTCGTCGGGCGGGCTTGCCGGCGCCGGCGCCTGGGCCGGAGCTGGGGGGACTACCGCGGCCAGGCCAAGCTCGTCGCCGAATGACCGCAGCGGGGCCCACTCCGCCAGGCCTTCGCGCCACACCAGGCTGTCGTTGCCCACCAGGCCCTGGCGATAAGCTTCCAGCAGCGCCTCGGCGCTGACCGGACCGTGGCGGTTCTGGCCGCCATCCACGAAGTACCAGTTGCTCATTAGCTTTCTCCCCTGGGGTCACGGACTTGGCCAAGCCCAATAAAAACGCCCGGCCGGGGCCGGGCGCTGGTGTTGCCGCGCCGGCTTCAGTGAACCGGCTCGGGCTCGTCTTCGAACATCTGGCTTTCCATCCAGGCGTAGGCCGCTTCCGACCCGGGCTGGTTGAACAGCACCATCAGCACGACCCATTTGAGGTCGTCCACGTCCACTTCGTCCTGGTCGAGCGCCATCACCCGGTCCAGCACCAGCTCGCGCTGGTCGGCGTCAATGACGCCGCTGTGCTCCAGGAACATCAGGAAGCCGCGGCACTCGCGATCCAGGCGGTCCAGCTCGGGGTCGGAGTACACGCGCACCGGGGTGTTGATCCGGGGCACGGTGGATGCCGGTCGCTGGCGAGCCAGCTCGTCGAGCCAGTCGAAGGCCTTGTTGATTTCCGAGGGGCTGAAGCCCGCCTGGATCAGGCCGTTCTGGAGTGAATCGCGGTCCCGGACGGCATCGGGGTCGTCGTAGAAGTAGTGTTCGAACAGATAGAGCAGTACGTCGAGTATGGTCTCTTTCATTACCCTCAGCCTGCGCCCTGGGCGCGGTGGGAAGGTCAGGATCGGCGGGAGTAGCGACCGTTGTCGGCTGTTACCCGCCCTTCCAGCTCCATGATCAGCAGCATGGAGGACAGGGCGGCCACCGTCAATCCTGTCCGCTCGGCCAGGTGATCCATGCCGGTGGGGTCATGGCCCAGCGCGGACCACAGCCGGTTGTGGTCGTCGTCGCCGGGTGGCTGTCCCGGCGCTGACTGTCCGGAGCCGGCTTCAGGGGGCTCGCCCAGCCGTCCGCGGAGGGCTTGTGCCAGGTCGGCGGCCACCGGCCCGAGTGCGGCCAACACCTCGGCGGGCGTTTCGACCAGGGCGGCACCGTCCCTGATGAGGCGATGGCAGCCGCGGGCCACCGGGTTGTCCGGGGAGCCGGGCAGGGCGAATACCTCGCGCCCGGCCTCGGCGGCCAGCCGGGCGCTGATCAGTGCGCCCGACCGCAGGGCCGCCTCCACCACCAGGGTGCCCAGGCTGAGGCCGGCGATGATGCGGTTGCGGCTGGGGAAATGGCTGGCGATGGCGGGCGTTCCCGGAGGGTGTTCGCTGACCACCGCGCCCTCGGCGGCGATGCGATGCATCAGCGCTTCGTTGTCGGCCGGGTAGGCCCGGTCCAGCCCGGTGCCGACCACCGCCACCGTGCGGCCCGCCGACAGGGCGCCCAGATGCGCGGCGGTGTCGATACCCTCCGCCAGGCCGCTGGTGACCACCCAGCCGGCGGCGGCGAACATGCGCGCGAACTGCCTTGCCCGCCCCTGGCCGCCCGGCGTGGGCCGGCGGCTGCCGACGACGGCGATCTGCGGGTGCCACAGCAGGCTGGCGTCACCCGCGACCAACCCCCGCCCCGGGGGCGCCGGCGCTCGCCGCAGCAGCGCCGGATAATCGGGATCGTGCCAGCCCAGGAGGCGGTGGTTCGCCGGGGCCAGCCAGGCCAGGTCGGCCTCCAGCTGCCCCTGGTCGGGCCGGTGCAGGGCCTGCCGTACATCGCCGGGCAGGGACAGGCCGGCCCCGTGGCGGGCAACCGCCAGGGCGCCCACGGGCGAAGCGCGCGACTCCAGCAGCGTGCGCAGCAGGGCGTCGGGCAGGCGGGACCGAAGCAGGATCAGCAGGGCGAGGTCGTTTTCCAAGGCCCCAATAGCATCGCGGCGCCCGAAGGCGCCGCGGTGTAGGAAAAGCTTACTGGGTGGCGTCGGGATGTTTCAGTACGTCGCCTGCATGGATCGGGCGCACGCCGCTCATCACCAGCGCATAGCTGACCTTGTCGAAAGTGCGGAACACCATCAGGTGGCCGACGAACTCATCGGGCAGCTTGACCGCGTCGGCCTTGGCCGAGAGGCGACTGCCGTGGGCCACGACGTCGGGCTTCATGACGCCCTGGCTCCAGATCGACATGGTGTGGCCGTTGCGGATGCCGTCGCGGGCACCCACCGACAGCGCCACCACCAGGTTCGGGCCCGCCTGCATGCCATCGGCGACCGACAGGATGCGGCCGTTGGCCGGCACCGTATCGGGCGCGCGCGGCATGAAGGTCAGGTCGTAGGGCTGGGCTTCGGACGGGGTGACGCGGTCGCCGGCGGCGATTTCGCGGCCTTCCTCGCGCAGCACCACCAGGGCGACTTCACCCTGCACCTGCGTTACTTCGCCGGTGGCGTGGACCTGCATCTCATAGCCGAGCACTTCGCCGGATGCCTCGCCAAAGCCCGAAGGCGTCGTCCAATGGCTGTGCTGGCGCTCGCTGCGGAAGGTGAGGTCGGAGCGACCCGGGCGTTCCTTGCCGCGGCCGCCGCCGAACACATAAACCGGGCGGGAGATGTCGACGATCATGCCGGGCGTGGCGCCGTCGAGGCCGCGCACGTAGACCGACTGGCCGGCCGTGCTGCGCAGGCGATCTTCTTCCAGGCCGACCACGTAGGGGAGCGACTTGGGGTCGTCCACGACGTTGAACTGCTTGAGAAGGGCCTCGATGTCGGAAAGCGGGATCGTGCTGATCGCCTCGCCGGCGCGCGGGCCTTCGGACGTGACCACCGGCCGGCCGTCGATGTAGACCAGGCTCAGCACGTCACCCGGATAGATCAGGTGCGGGTTCTGGACCTGCGGGTTGGCCTGCCAGATCTCGGGCCACAGCCAGGGCTTCGACAGGAAGCGACCGGCAATGTCCCAAAGGGTGTCGCCCTTTTTGACCGTGTAGGTAGTCGGATGATCGCCACGGACTTGCGCCGTGATGGACGCAGTGGCGAATGTGAGCAACGCGGCAGCAGAAACTGCAAGAAGCCGTTTAAACATGGCGACTATCCACCTGATTTTCCCCGGACAGGTTGCACGACTATAGCCCAGATACCAACCCTGAATGCAAGTCTGCCGAGGGTTATAATGTGGCTCCGGTCCCCTTGAGGTCCGGCCCCGTCTTCCCCATTTCGACCATCATGGCCAAGCTGAGCATCCTTGAATTCCCCGATCCCCGCCTGCGCACGGTGGCAAAACCCGTGGCGCAAGTGGACGACGCCATGCGTCGCCTGATCGACGATATGTTCGAAACCATGTACGAAGCCCCCGGCATCGGACTGGCCGCGACCCAGGTGGATGTGCACCTGTGCCTGCTGGTACTGGACGTAAGCGAAGACAAAACCCGGCCAATGGTCTTCATCAACCCGGTCATCCTCGAAACCGAAGGCAGCCAGGTCTACCAGGAAGGCTGCCTGTCCGTCCCGGGCATTTATGCCGACGTGAAGCGCGCCGACCGGATACGCGTGCGCGCTCTGGACCGCGACGGCCGGGAGTTCGAAGTGGACGCCGAGGGCCTGCTGGCGGTCTGCATCCAGCACGAGATGGACCACCTGGCGGGCAAGGTGTTCGTGGACTACCTGTCGCCGCTCAAGCGCGAGCAGGTGCGCAAGAAGCTGGCCAAGCAGCACCGCGACGCGGTCGCCTGAGGTGGCGCTGCGCATCGTCTTCGCCGGCACGCCCGGCTTCGCGGTGCCCTGCCTGCGCGCCGCCGCCGAGCGCGGTGAAGTGGTGGGCGTGTACACCCAGCCCGACCGGCCTTCGGGCCGCGGCCGCCAGCTGGCCGCTTCGCCGGTCAAGGCCGAGGCAATCGCGCTTGGCCTTCCTGTTTTCCAGCCGCTGAACTTCAAGTCGGTCGCCGCGCGTGAGCAGCTGCGACAGCTCCAGCCCGACCTGATGGTGGTGGTGGCCTACGGTCTGATCCTCCCGCAGTCGGTGCTCGACATCCCGCGCATGGGCTGCTGGAACGTGCATGCGTCGCTGCTGCCGCGCTGGCGCGGCGCCGCTCCCATCCAGCGCGCCATCGAGGCCGGCGACAGCCAGTCCGGTGTGTGCCTGATGCAGATGGAGAAGGGCCTGGACACCGGGCCGGTGCTGCTTTCCCTGGCCACGCCGATCAGCGCCGACGACACCGGCGGCACGCTGCACGACCGTCTGTCCCAGTTGGGCGCCGAAGTGCTGGCGGACGGCCTGAAACTGCTGCGTGCCGGCATGCGCTCGCTGGTGGTGCCGCAGCCCGATGAAGGCGTGACCTACGCCCACAAGCTCGACAAGGCCGAGGCGCGCCTGGACTGGAGCCAGCCTGCGGCAGCGCTGGCCAACCGCGTGCGCGCCTTCAACCCGTGGCCGGTGGCCGAAGCGGAACTGGCCGGCGAGCGTCTTCGCATCCACGACGCCCGGGCCATCGCGCTGGCGCACGGCCGCCCGCCCGGCACCGTGCTGGCGGCCACCCGCGAAGGCCTGGACATCGCCTGCGGCGAAGGCGCGCTGCGCCTGCGCCAGGTGCAGCGCGAAGGCGGCCGCCCGATGCCGGTGGCCGACTACCTCAACGCCCGCCCGGCGCTGAAATCGCCATGAACGCCCCGGCCGGTGCGGCCCTGCGGGCGCGCGCCGCACGGGCGCTTGCCGCCGTGCTGGGCGAAGGTCGGTCGCTCAAGGCCGTGCTCGGCTCGGTGCTGCCCTCGGTGCCCGACAGCCGCGATCGCGCGCTGCTGGAAGCCATCTGCTTCGGTGCGCTGCGGCACCGGCGCCGCTACGAATTCGCGCTGTCGCAGTGGCTGGCCAAGCCGCTGGCCGCGCGCGATTTCCCGGTGCATTGCCTGCTGTTGGTGGGCCTGGCCCAGCTGGACGCGCTGGGCCTGCCGGCCCACGCCGCCGTGGGCGCCACCGCCGAAGCCACCCGCGATCTTGGCCGCCCCCCGCTGGTGGGGCTGGTGAATGCGCTGCTCCGGCGCGCCAGCCGCGAACCGCTGCCGGTCAGCAGCGACCTGGCCATTGCCACCAGCCACCCCGACTGGCTGGTGCAGGCGCTGGCCGCCGACTGGCCCGACGACGTGGCGGCGATGCTCGAAACCAACAACCGCCCGGCGCCGATGTGGCTGCGGGTGAATCCCGGCCAGCTCGGCATCGACCGCCTGCTTCGCTCGCTGCGCGAAGACGGCCTGGCCGCCTCACCGTCGCCGCTGCTGGTGAATGCGGCCAGGCTGGACGATCCCATTCCGGTGGACCGCCTGCCGTTCTGGCACACCGGCGCGCTGAGCGTGCAGGACGGCGCGGCCCAGCTGGCCGTGCTGGCCCTCGACCCGCAGCCCGACGACCGCGTGCTGGACGCCTGCGCCGCGCCGGGCGGCAAGACCACGCAGATCGCCGAACGCCTGTTCCCCGGCGAAGGCGAACTGCTGGCGCTGGACATCGACGAGCGCCGCCTCGGCCGCGTGGTCGAGTACCTCGAGCGCCTGGGCCTGGACTACCCCCGCGTGCACGTGCAGCTGGCCGACGCCGCCACGCCGGACGCCTGGTGGGACGGCAGGCCTTTCGACGCCATCCTGCTCGATGCGCCGTGCTCGGCCACGGGCATCATCCGCCGGCAGCCCGACATCAAATGGCATCGCCGCGCCGCCGACATTCCTGCGGTGATGGCGCACCAGGCGCGCCTGCTCGACAGCCTTTGGCCGCTGCTCGCCCCCGGCGGCCGGCTGCTGTACGCCACGTGCTCGGTGCTGCGCGACGAAAACGAACGGCAGGTGGCTGCGTTCCTGGCGCGTACGCCCGACGCGGCCGCGCTGCCGCTGGACGAGCGCTTCGGTCGCGTCAGCGGCGCTGGCCGCCAGCGCCTGCCGGGCGAAGACGGCATGGACGGCTTCTTCTACGCCCTGCTGCGCAAGACCGCCTGAAACGCGCGTCAAAGGCGGCGACGCGGTGCTATCGTTCGCCGTCATGACGCCCGCCGACCGACGCCACGCCTGGATTTTCTTCGCCATCGCCTTCGCGGTGCTCGCTGCCGGATTCGGCCTGCGTGACCCGTGGCCGGCGGACGAGCCGCGCTTCGTGCTGGTGGCCAAGCAGATGGTCGAGAGCGGCAACTTCCTGTTCCCGCATCGCGGCATCGAGCTTTATCCCGACAAACCCCCGCTGTACTTCTGGATCCTCGCGCTGGCCTACGGCGCCATCGGCAGCTGGCGCTGGAGTTTCCTGTTGCCCTCACTGCTCGCCGGGCTGGGCACGCTGGCCTGCACCTGGGACCTGGGTCGTCGCCTGTGGTCGCCGCGCACCGGGCTGTGGGCGGCCATCGCGGTGCTGGCGAGCTTCCAGTTCGTGTACCAGTTCAAGCGTGCGCAGATCGACCCCACCCTGGTCTTCCTCACCACCGTCGCCTTCTACGGCATTTGCCGGCACCTGCTGCTGGGGCCGGCGTGGCGCTGGTTCTGGGGCGGCTGTTTCGCCGCGGGGCTGGGCGTCATCAGCAAAGGCGTGGGCTTCCTGCCGCTGCTGGCGCTGCTGCCCTTCGCGTTGATGGCCCGCGCACGCTGGCAGGGGCTGGCGCCGCTGGGGCAGGGCAACGGCTGGCGCTGGGCTGGCGCTGCGCCGGCCTTCCTGGCCGCCATCGCCCTGTGGCTGGTCCCGGTGCTGGCCGTGGGGCTCACCAGCGGCAATCCCGAACACCAGGCCTACCTTCAGAACATTCTTTTCAAGCAGACCGCCGAGCGCTATGTCGATCCCTGGCATCACTACGAGCCTGCCTGGTACTTCCTGGAAGTGATCGCTTTCTACTGGCTGCCGTTCTCGCTGGCGCTGCCCTGGCTGTTCAAGCCATGGGCGCAGGCCTGGCGCGAGCGCGACGCCCGCGTCTGGCTGCCGCTGGCCTGGGTGCTGCTGGTGCTGGCTTTCTTCAGCGCCAGCGCCGGCAAGCGCGACATGTACATCCTGCCGGCGCTGCCCGGGCTGGCGCTGGCGGCGGCACCGTTCCTTGCCGCCATCAGTCTGGGGGGCGGGGTGGGGGGGGGCGGGGGGGGGGTGGGGGGGGTGGTTTTGGGGGGGGGGGGGGGGGGGGGCGGCGGGGGGGGGGGGGGGGGGGCGGGGGGGGGG
>NZ_JAIBFH010000391.1 GCF_019459675.1 Arenimonas sp. | reverse complement strand
CCCTCCCCCTCCCCCTCCCCGACCCCCTGGGCCCCATCGGCCCCTCGACCGCGCGCGCCGACCGCGCGCTCGATGCCTTCCTGCATCAGCACTGCCCGCGCACCGCGCAGCGCTATCCGATACAGCGGATGCGCGAACTGCGCGCGCTGATGGCCGAGCGCCACCCGCAGTTCCTGCACGACTACAGCCACCAGCGCGTGCTGTCGCTGCGCCATGCGCTGGAGGATTCGGGCGACGACCTGAGCCACGCCGAGCCCGCCTATGAAGCCTTCATCGTCAGCCGCAACCAGGTGGACTTCTACCCCGATGCGCTGGCCGCCCTGGGGCGACTGTCGGCACGGCTGCCGGTGGCGGCGCTCACCAACGGCAACGCCGACCTGGAGCGGATTGGCATCCAGGCCCATTTCCAGATTTACGTCAGCGCCCGCGAGCACGGCCACGCCAAGCCCGACACGCCCATCTTCCACGCCACCTGCGAGCGCCTGGGCCAGGCCCCGGCCGACGTGCTGCACATCGGCGACGACCCGATGATGGACGTGGTGGGCGCGCGCCGGGCCGGCATGCCCAGCTGCTGGATCAATCGCCGCAGGGAGCGCTGGCCGGCCGACCTGCCGCGCCCCGACCTTGAATTCGCTACGCTGGCCGGGCTGGCCGATTGGCTGGACCACACCCACCCCCTTCCGGAGCCACGATGAGCTTGCCGCCCTGCTTCGCCACCCCCGACCAGGCCGACGGCGCGCTGCCGCTGGTGCTGGTGGACCGCGCCAGCCTGCCCACGTGGCGCGGCGGCCAGACCGCGGGGGTGCAGGCCTGGCTGGACGCGCAGGCCTTCACGGCGCAGCCGGGCGCGCCTCTGCTGGTCCCGGGCGCCGACGGCCGTCCGGCGTTTTTCCTGGCCGGCATCGCCGACGCCGGCGACCCGCTGGCGCTGGCGCACCTGCCCCTGGCGCTGCCGGCGGGAAACTACCGCCTGTCGCCCCATTCCCCAGTCAGGATCGATCCGGGCCAGGCCCTGCTGGGCTGGGGCCTGGGCGCTTACCGGTTCGACCGCTACCTCAAGCCCGCGCGCGAGCCTGCGCGGCTGGTGCTGGA
>NZ_JAIBFH010000387.1 GCF_019459675.1 Arenimonas sp. | reverse complement strand
CCCTCCATGCCGGCCAGGTTCACGTCCTTGGACAGTTCGCCGTAGAAGAACTCCGACAGGGGCATGGCCTGCGCCAGCCTGGCGTCGAAGCCGGCCGCGCCTTCCTTGCGCACGATGCTGTCCGGGTCCTCGCCGTCGGGCAGGAACAGGAAGAAGGCCTGGCGGCCGTCGCGCATGCGCGGCAGCACCGATTCAAGCGCTTTCCAGGCGGCGCCGCGTCCGGCGCGGTCGCCGTCGAAGCAGAAGTAAACGTCGGCCGAGTTCCGGAACAGCAGCTCGGCATGGTCGGGCGTGGTGGCCGTTCCCAGCGTGGCCACCGCGGTGTTCACGCCGAACTGGAACAGCGCCACCACGTCCATGTAGCCCTCGACCACCACCAGCCGCGGGATCTTCGAGTGCGCCTGCTTCACCTGCCACAGGCCGTAGAGTTCGCGGCCCTTGTGGAACAGCGCGGTCTCGGGCGAATTGAGGTATTTCGGGCCGTCGTCCTTGTCCAGCACGCGGCCGCCGAAGGCGATTACCCGGCCGCGGCGGTCGTGGATGGGGAACATCACCCGGTCGCGGAATTTGTCGTAAACGCGCCCGCTGTCGCTCTTGGACAACATACCGGTCTTGTCCAGCAGCCCCAGCCGCCGCTCGTCGGTGCCCAGCGCGTCCTTCAGGGCATTGAAGCCGTCGGGCGCGTAGCCGATGCCGAAGCGCGTGCGGTTTTCGGCGTCCACGCCGCGCTTGTCCAGGTAGTCGCGCGCCTTGGCGCTGCCGGCCAGCTGCTGGATGAAGAACTTCTCGGACGCTTCCAGCGCCATGTACAGCTCGCGCGACTCGCCGCTCTGGTTGCGCTGCTGGGTGTCGCGCGGCACTTCCAGCCCGCAGCGCTTGGCCAGCTCCTCGACCGCGTCCAGGAACTCCAGCCGGTCGTAGTTCATCAGGAAGCTGATGGCGGTGCCGTGCGCGCCGCAGCCGAAGCAGTGGTAGAACTGCTTGGTCGGCGACACCGTGAACGACGGCGAGCGCTCGTCATGGAACGGGCAGCGCGCCGAATACTCCCGCCCCTGCCGCTTGAGCGGCACGCGCGACCCCACTACCTCGACGATGTCCGTCCGGGCCAGCAGGTCGTCAATAAACGCGTCGGGAATCCGTGCCATACGCCCTCAGGATGCCACGCCGGGAAAATGCACCAGGGACATTTTCCCGTGCGCCGGGGCCACAAGGGACGGGGGCGCGTGAAAATGTCCCTGGTACATTTTCACTGGGTTTAGCCGGCGAGGGCTTTTTTCACCAGCTGGGATACCAGGCCCATGTCGGCCTGGCCGGCCAGGCGCGGCTTGAGCACGGCCATCAGCTTGCCGATGTCGGCCGGGCCGGCGGCGCCGGTTTCGGCCTTGGCCGCGTCGATCGCCGCCTGCACCGACGCTTCGTCTATCTTGGCCGGCAGGTAGGTTTCCAGCACGCCCAGCTCGTAGCGCTCGATCGACGCAAGGTCGTCGCGGCCCGCGGCGTCGTACTGGCTGATGGAGTCCTTGCGCTGCTTGACCATCTTCTCGATCACGGCCAGCACCAGCGGGTCGGTCATTTCGACGCGCTCGTCCACTTCCTTCTGCTTGATGCCGGCGTTGATCAGGCGAATGACGCCCAGGCGATCCTTCTCGCCGGACTTCATCGCGATCTTCATGTCTTCGGTCAGCTTGGCTTTGAGGCTCATGGCAATTCTCCTGGGTCTAGAAACACGAAAAGCCGGCGACGCTTGCGCGTGCCGGCTTTCCGGAAAGCACCGCGACTCAGTACAGGCGCTGGCGCTTGGTGACGTCGCGCGAGCTGCGGCGCAGCTGGCGCTTCACCGCGGCGGCGGCCTTGCGCTTGCGTTCCTGGGTCGGCTTCTCGTAGAACTCGCGCTTGCGGGTTTCGGCGAGGACGCCAGCCTTTTCGCAGGTGCGCTTGAAGCGGCGCAGCGCAAACTCGAACGGCTCGTTTTCGCGGACTTTGACAGACGGCATGTGGACTTCCTGGATACGTGGGTTTCGCCCGGCACGGCCGGTGAGCCGCGTATGATACGCGGGCCCCGGGGCGTCAGGCAAGCCTGATCCCCGGTTTGTCCTTGAATCTTTCCCTACGGCCCATAAAAACAAGCACATGCGAGTCCTGGGCATCGAAACCAGCTGCGATGAAACCGGCGTGGCGGTGTACGACACCGACCGCGGCCTGCTTGCGCACACCCTCTACAGCCAGATCGCCCTGCACGCCGAGTATGGCGGCGTGGTGCCTGAACTGGCCAGCCGCGACCACGTCCGCAAGCTGCTGCCCCTGGTCCGTCAGGCCCTGGCCGAGGCCGGGCTGGGCACGGCCGACCTGGACGGCGTGGCCTACACCGCCGGCCCCGGCCTGGTGGGCGCCCTGATGGTGGGTGCCGCCACCGGCCGGGCCCTGGCCTGGGCCCTGGACCTGCCGGCCGTGGGCGTGCACCACATGGAGGGCCACCTGCTGGCCCCGCTGCTGGAAGACCCGGGCCTGGCCCCGCCCTTCGTGGCCCTGCTGGTGTCGGGGGGCCACACCCAGCTGGTGGAAGTGGCGGCCATCGGCGACTACCGCCTGCTGGGGGAAACCCTGGACGACGCGGCCGGCGAAGCCTTCGACAAGACCGCCAAGCTCATGGGCCTGCCGTATCCGGGCGGGCCCGAACTGGCCCGGCTGGCGGAATCGGGCCGGCCCGGCCTGTTCAAGTTCTCCCGCCCGATGACCGACCGGCCGGGCCTGGACTTCAGCTTCTCGGGCCTCAAGACCCAGGTGATGCTGGCCTGGCAGGCGTCGGACAAGACGCCGGAAACCCGCGCCGACATCGCGCGCGGCTTCGAAGATGCCGTGGTCGAGACCCTGGCCATCAAGTGCGACCGCGCCCTGGAGCAAACCGACGCCCGCACCCTGGTGGTGGCCGGCGGCGTGGGCGCCAACACCCGCCTGCGCGCCCGGCTGCAGCGGCTGGTGCAAAAGCGCGGCGGCCGGGTCTGTTTCCCGCGCCCGGCGTTCTGCACCGACAACGGCGCCATGATCGCCTTCGCCGGCGCGCTGCGGCTGCAGGCGGGGCAGGGCGAAGGCGCCATCGTCACCGTCCAGCCACGCTGGGACATGGCAAGCTTGCCGCCTCTTTAGGGAAGGACCCGCGGCATGGACAAGGTTTTCATCGAGGCGCTCGAGATCCCCTGCGTGATCGGCATCTACGACTGGGAGCGCAAGATCAAGCAGTCGATCGTGCTCGACATCGAGATGGCGTTCGACAACACCGTACCCGCCGGCACCGACAACATCGTCGACACGCTGGACTACAAGGCGGTCAGCAAGCGCCTGATCCAGTACGTGTCCGAGTCCGAGTTCGGCCTGGTGGAAACATTGGCCGAGCGCTGCGCCGGAATCATCACCACTGAGTTCGGCGTCAGCCACGTGCGCCTGAAGTTGAGCAAGCCCGGCGCGGTCACCGGCTCGAAGGCCGTGGGCGTGATGATCGAGCGTACGCGCGCGCCGTGAGCACCGCCTGGCTGAGCCTGGGAAGCAACCTCGACGCCGAGGCCAACCTGGCGGCCGCGGCCCGCGCCCTGCGCGCCCGCTTCGGCGCCGTGGTGTTTTCGCCGGTGTACCGCACGCCGGCGGTGGGCTTCGAGGGCCCCGATTTCCTCAATGCCGCAGCGGTGCTTGATACCGATCTGGACCCGTTCGCACTCAACGACTGGCTGCACGCGCTGGAAGACTCCCAGGGACGCCAGCGCGGCGGCGCGCGCTTCTCCAGCCGCACGCTGGACATCGACATCGTGTTCTTCGACGACCTGGTGCTCAAAGGGCCCGGCAACCTGGAGCTGCCGCGTCCGGAGCTGCACCAGGCGTTCGTGCTCAAGCCGCTGGCCGACATCGCGCCCCACCACCGCGTGCCCACCACCGGCGAAACGCTGGCCGCGCTGTGGGACGCGCACGCGCAGGCCGCGCAGCCGCCCGCGCTGGACACCCTTTCGCTGGCCTGAGGCCTCGTCCGCGGCGCCCCGGCCACGCAGGCCGGGCCGTGACTTCCGGCATTGCGCTGCAGCGCGGCTGTCGCATACTGGCGGCCACTCAACCGGAGGGCTGGACGATGTTCGACAAGATCTCCCGCAGCTGGACCCTCGTCAAAGCCAGCGCCGCCGTGCTCCGCTCGGACAAGGAGCTGCTGCTGTTCCCGGTGATTTCGGCCATCGCCACGCTGGTGGCCACGGCGACCTTCCTGGTCCCGGTGATCGGCCTGCGCATTTTCGAAGGTGGCAACATCGGGGTGATGGGAGCGGTGGTCGGCTTCCTGTTCTACCTGTGCCAGTACTTCGTTATTTTCTTCTTCAACACCGCGCTGGTCGGCGCGGCGATGATCCGCCTGGAGGGCGGTGACCCCACCGTGGCCGACGGCCTGCGCATTGCCCGCAGCAAGCTCGGCGTCATCCTGGGTTACGCAGCCATCGCCGCCACGGTGGGCCTGCTGCTGCAGATGATCAGCGAGAAGTCCGGCTTCATCGGCAAGATGGTGGTCGGCCTGGTGGGCATGGCGTGGACGCTGGCCAGCTTCCTGGTGGTGCCGATCCTGGTGTCGCGCGACGTGGGCCCCATCGACGCCATCAAGGAAAGCATCGCCCTGCTCAAGCGCACCTGGGGCGAGAACGTCGCCGGAAACGTCGGCATCGGCCTGGCGTTCGGCCTGGTGCTGGTGCTGGTGGTGCTGGCGGTGGTGGCGCTGGTGATCGGCGCGGCGGCGATGGGCGGCGTGAAGCTGGCGATCGTGGTCGGTGTTGTCGGCGCCTTCGCCATCGCGACGGTGGCGGTGGTGCAGGCGGCGCTGTCGGGCATCTATTCGGCGGCGGTGTACCGCTACGCCATGGATGGCCACGCGCCGGCGGGCTTTGCTGGCCCGCAGCTGCAGGCCGCGTTCCAGCCCAAGTAAGCGCCCCTCAGATCGTGAGCGCGCGTCCGCCGTCCACCCGCAGCACCTGGCCCGTGGTGTAGCGCGCTTCCTGCAGCAGCCAGCGCACGGCCTCGGCGACATCGTCGGGGTCGCCGGCGCGGCCCAGTGCGGTGCTGGCCAGCATGGCGGCTTTTTCGTGTTCGGCCTTGCCTTCGGCCGGCCACATCACGGCGCCGGGGGCGACGGCGTTCACGCGCACGTCCGGGCCCAGTTCCTTGGCCAGCGATTGGGTCAGCATGACCAGCGAAGCCTTGGCCATGCAGTAGATCGTGTGGTTCTTGAGCGGCCGTTCGGCGTAGATGTCGGCCAGGTTGACGATGGCGCCGCCGCTGGCGCGCAGGTGCGGTGCCGCGGCCTGGGACAGGAAGAACGGCGCCCGCGCATTGGACGCGAACAGCTCGTCCCACTGGGCCGGCGTGGCCTCGCCCACCGGGGTGGGGAAGAAGGCGCTGGCGTTGTTCACCAGCGCGTCCAGGCGCCCGAAGCGCGCCACGGTGTCGGCCACCAGGCCCGACAGGGCGTCGATGTCGGCCAGCTCGCACTGAAGCACCAGCACGCTGCCGGGGCGATGTCCCTCGAGTTCCCCGACCAGGGCGTCCATCGGCGACTGCGACGCGCGATGGTGCAGCGCCAGATCGTAGCCGGCCGCATGCAGGCGGCGGGCGATACGGGCGCCAACGCGCTTGGCGGCACCGGTGATCAGGGCGACGGGATGGGGATGGGTCATTCGGGACTCCGGAAGTTTGTCG
>NZ_JAIBFH010000383.1 GCF_019459675.1 Arenimonas sp. | reverse complement strand
CTTCACGTTGATCGAAATGCTGGTGGCCCTGTCGGTCTTCAGCCTGGCGGTGCTTGCGCTGCTGAACCTGTCGGGCGAAAACGCCCGCACCGCCACCCTGGTGCACGAACAGGTGCTGGCCGGCGTGGTGGCGGACAACCGCGCCGTGGAAGCCCTGCTGATGCCGATGGCCGACCTGGCCGCGGCCAACGTCGGCGTCGAGGAAGCGGGCGGCGCGCCCTGGCGCTGGAGCCGCACGCTGGCCGACACCAGCGACCCGGCCATCGTGCGCGTGGACGTGCAGGTGCGGCATCCCGACGCCCCGCAGGTGCTGGCGCACCTGAGCGTGTTCCGGAGCCGGCAATGACGCGCCGCGCCCACCGCCGCCTGCGGGGCTTCACCCTGGTGGAAATGCTGGTGGCGCTGATGGTGTTCGGGCTGCTGTGCTCGGCCGGCGTCGCGGTGATGGCGTACACCGTGGACAACCAGGGACAGGTCGGTGCGCGCATGGATCGCCTGGGCGAATTCCAGCGCAGCCGCAGCCTGATGAAGCAGGACCTGGCGCAGGCCGCGGTGAGGCGCGTGCGCCAGGCCGACGGCAGCGCGCTCCGCAGCGCGTTCAGCGGCGCGCCGCTGGCCGGCGACGGCATCGTGTTCGAATTCACCCGCCGCGGCTGGGACAATCCCGAAGCGCAGCCGCGCGCATCGCTGCAGCGCGTGCGCTACCGCCATGTCGGTGGCCTGCTGTTGCGAGAAGCGCACGCGGCGGTAGACGGCACGCCGGTGACGAAGACGCAGACGCTGCTGTCCGGCGTGGCCTCGGTGAGCGTGAGCTACTTCCACCGCGGCCAGTGGCTGCCCGGCTGGCCCGGGGCGCGCGACACGCTGCCGCAGGCCGTGCGCCTGGACCTGGTGCTGGAAGACTACGGGCCCGTGCAGCAGCTGTTCCTGGTGCCGGGAGGCCGGCCGTGAATCGCCGCCAGTCCGGGGTGGCGCTGCTGACCGTGCTGCTGCTGGTGGCGGTGATGTCGGTGCTGCTGGTGTCGGTGCTGGACGACATCCGGTTCGGCGTGCGCCGCGCCGGCAACGCCAACGCACAGGCACAGGCGCAGTGGTACGCGCTGGGCGCGGAGTCGCTGGCGCGCTCCCGCCTGCACGCCCTGTCCGCCCGCGACCGCCAGGCCACCACGCTGGACGGCGATTGGAACGACCGCCCGTTCGCGTTCCCCGTTGAAGACGGCATCATCCGCGCGCGCATCCGCGACCAGTCCAACTGCTTCAATCTCAACAGCGTGGTGGAAGGCGCCGAGGACCAGCTTTATCGCCGCGAAACCGGGACGCGCCAGTTCGTCGCGCTGGCGCGCGGCGTCGGCATTGCGCCCCGGCGCGCCGGCGAACTGGCCGATGCGCTGGCCGACTGGATCGATTCCGACCAGTCCGCCGGCCCGCTCGGGGCCGAGGACAGCCACTACCTGCGCCTGCGCCAGCCGTTCCGCACGTCCGGCACGCTGCTGGCCGAGGTCAGCGAACTGCGCGCCATCCGCGGCTTTGACGAGGCGACCTACCGCCTGTTGCGGCCGCACGTGTGCGCCCTGCCCTCGCCGGAACTGTCGCCGGTGAACATCAACACCCTGGGGCCCGACGACGGCCTGATGCTGGTGATGGTCAGCGAGGGCCAGCTGGAACTGGCCGCGGCGCGTTCCGTGATTGCACGGCGGCCGGCGCAGGGATGGCGCGACTTCGCCACCTTCTGGGCCACCCCGGCCATGGCCGGGCTGAGCCCGGGCAACGACGCGCTGCAGCAACTTTCGCTGCGTACGCGATACTTCGCGCTCCACGCCGAGGTCCAGTACCTGGACGCCGACGTGGTGCTCAGCACTCTTTTCGAACTCGATGCCGCCGGTGAAGTCACTTCGATCGCCCGCCGCTGGACCCCGGACCCATGAGCCCGACCAGGCTGTTGCTGCTGCCCCCGCTCGCGGACTCGCCCGCGCTTTGCCTAGTACTGGACGACGCGGGCGGCATCGTGTCGCGCGAAGTCGTCGACGGCGCCGTGCCCACGTCCGGCCCCCGCCGCGAATGCGTGCTTGCCGTCCCGGCCGGGGACGTCAGCCTGCACCGGCTGCGCCTGCGCGCCAATTCTCCAGCGCAGGCGGCGGCCGCGGCGGCGCGACTGGTCGAGGATCGCCTGGCGGTGCCGGCCACGTCCCTGCACGTGGCCGTGTCGGACGCCAACCAGGACGACGAACGCTGGGTGGCCGCGGTGGCGCCCTCGCGCATGGCAGCGTGGCTGGAGCGCGCTTCGCGCCAGGGCTTCCAGGCCACCGCCGTGGTTCCCGACTGCCTGCTGTTGGCGGCACCCGAACCGGGCGGCTGGCGGGTGCTGCAGACCGACGCGGTCTGGCGCGTGCGCGGTGAATCCCTGGCCTTCAGCGCCGAGGCCGACCTGGCCCGCGCACTGCTGGACGGTCACGCAGCCGCGCCGGCCAGCCTGCACCTGGCCACCGAAGCCGACCTGGGCCGGGGCGCCGTCTGTGCGCCGCTGGCGATCGACCTGCTGCAGCAGGACTTCTCCAGGCATCCCGCGACGCCGACGGGCTGGGCCGCGTGGCGATCCGTCGCCCTGCTCGCCGCCCTGGCGCTGGCCCTGCCGCCCCTGGGCTTCGCGGCGCAGACGCTGCGCCATGAGTTGGCGCTGCGATCGGTGCATGCCCAGGCCGCGTCGCAGCTGCAGGCGACGGCCGCGCTGCCCGATGCCACGGGCGCGCCCTTTGCCCGGGCCGATGCGGCGCTGGCGGCGGCGCGCGCGGGCGATGCCTTCGCCATCAGCACCGGCGCGCTGTTCGAAAGCCTGGTGCAGTTGCCGGGCGCCGGCGTTGCCGGCCTCGACTTCGGCGAAGACAGCGTGCTTGCCGTCACCCTGGACCATGACCAGCCCGACGATCTGCCTAAGCTGACGGCAGCCTTGGCCGAGCGCGGCGTGCTGGCCTCGCTGGACACCACGCAGCCGGCCGCCGGCCGGCGGCGTTCGCCCCTGCTGCTGGGTGTGGCGCCGTGGCCGCGGTGCCGCCGGGGATTGCTTTGC
>NZ_JAIBFH010000376.1 GCF_019459675.1 Arenimonas sp. | reverse complement strand
CCCCCCCCCCGCGGCGGCCCCCCCGCCGCCGGCAAGTCCACGCTGTTCCGCATCCTGCTGGGCTTCCTGGCGCCGTCGGCGGGCCACGCGCGCATCCTGGGCCGCGACAGCCAGCACCTGACGCCCGACGACCGCGGCCGCATCGGCTTCGTCAACGAAGAACACACCCTGCCCGGCTGGATGAGCGTGCAGGCCATCACCGCCGCGCACCGCCGCCTGTACCCGCGCTGGAACCAGGAACGCTTCGACGACGTGCTGGGTCACTACCACGTGCTGCCCGCGCAGAAGGTCAGCCAGCTGTCGCGCGGCGAGCGCGCCGGCTTCAACCTGGCCCTGGCGCTGGCACAGGGGCCGGAGCTGCTGGTGCTGGACGAGCCCACGCTGGGCCTGGACGTGGTGGCCAAGCGCGCGTTCCTGGAATCGCTGATGTACAGCAACACCGGCGACGACTGCACGGTCATCTACTGCTCGCACCAGATGGACGAGATCGAGCGCGTGGCCGACAACCTGATCATCCTGGAGCAGGGCGAGCTGCGGCACATGTCCGCGCCCGAGGACTTCGTTGCGCGGGTCACGTACTGGGTGGCCGACGTGCCGTTCAAGGGGCCCGACCCGCGCACCGTGCCCGGCCTGCTGCAGGTGCAGCGCATCGACGGCCTGCACCACTACCTGGTGCTGGACCAGGGCGCCGCCTTCGCCGACTTCCTGCGCGCCGCCGGCGCGCGCTCCATCAACAGCATGCCCGTGGGCCTGGACCGGGCCGTCAACGGCTTCCTGGCCAAGACCCACGCGGCGCCCAGCGCGGCCTGAGCCGAGGACCTTTGCATGTTCGACCTCCTGAAAGCCGAGTTCCGCCGCTTCCTGCCGTGGGCGCTGGTGTATGCCGCCGCGCACCTGATGGTGCTGCTGTTCCTGACGCGCCTGGTGGACCTGGCCCAGCAGTCCGACGAGGTGTACCTGGTGATTGGCGCCGTGCTCGTGCTGACCGGCCTTCTGCTGGGGCTGCTGCAGATGGGCAGCTACCGGCGCCCCAATGCGTGGCTGCAGCTGCTGCACCGCCCCCTGCCGCACTGGCGCATCGCGCTGGCGCTGCTGGCCGCGGGCGCCGCCCTGCTGCTGGTGGCGCTGCTGCTGCCGCTGCTCGCCACCGCGGCGTGGCAGGCGTCCATGACGCCGCGCGTGCTGGATGCACGCCATGTCGCGCTGTGCCTGGCCGGGTTTGGCGGCGGCGTCATCGGCTATTTCAGCGGCGCCGCGGCGATGCTGGTGCCGCGCCGCACGGCGATGGCGCCCCTGGTTTTCATTACCCTGCTGCCGGGCGCGTATGCCACCGGCATGGGCCTGCTGGCGCTGCAGGCCTTGGTGGCGGCGTGGCTGCTGGCGCTTACGCTGGTGGCGTTCAAGCCCGACCTCGGCACGGCGCCGCGCGGCGTGGCCGGCGTGCTGCTGGCCGCGCCGCTGCAGGTGGCGATGTGGCTGCTGCTGGTGCTGGCGGGCTTCGCCTTCGAACTGCTGTGGGTGGCGCAGGGCAGCCATCCCAACAGCATCGGCAGCCCCGCGCCGGGCAGCGCCAAGCACGCCGACGAGGCCGAGGCCGCGGACCTGCTGGTGGCCGGACTCGCCAGCAGCACCAGCGAAAACGCGGCGCTGTGGCGCGAGCAGGCCGCCATTTCCGACATCGTCACCCTGGGCGTGGGCATTCCCGTCACCGCGATGTGGAACGAACTAAGCAACCGCGCGCCGATGGAATTCGACGACGAGGAGCGCCGCATCCGCTGGGTGTTCAGCCATGACCGCGGCCGTTTCGTCGGCTATCGCCTGTCGGACAGGCAGGTGGTCGGCGTGCTGGGCGTGAACGGCGACGGACGCTTTGATTCGCCGCCGCTGCCCGGCCCGCGCGGGCTGCTGATCGCCCGCCACGCGGTGTACGCCTTCGATGGCGAAACCCAGCGCGTGCTGCCGCGCGTGCAGCTGCCGGACGGCGAAGTGGTGGCCGGCGTCAACGCCACCGGCGAACGGCTGGCGGTGCTGAGCGACCGCGCGCTGTACCTTTACGACGCGCGGCCGCTGTCGCTGGACGGCGCCCTGTTGGCCACGCGCCAGCGCATACCGCTGCCGGATGCGCCCGGCAACGTCACGCGCGTGGACGTCATGGAGCTGCTGGAAGGCCACCTGGTCTCGTTCACCATGACGCGCCAGAGCCACAACGGCCAGGGCCGTTCCTTCCAGCAGATAACGCGGGTGGATTCGCAGGGCCGGGTGACGGTGGAGGCGCGGCGCGCGCTGGCGACGGGCTACGGTCCGCTGTTCACCAGCCAGACATGGTGGCCATCGCCGGCCATCAGCGAGGGGCTGGGCGCACTGCGGCACCTGTTTGCGCCCTACCAGCCGGGCTACGTGCTGTCGCCGCCGCCGCGGCCCGGCGTGGTGCTGGGCGTGGCCGCGCTGCTCATGGGGCTGTCGCTGCTGGCGGCGGCCTGGCACGTGCGCCGCACTGCGCTGTATCCGGCCTCGCGGATGGCGTGGTGCCTGGCCTGCGCGGCGTTCGGCGTGCCCGCCTTCATGGCGCTGTGGCTGGCGGTGCCGCCGCGTGAAGTGGTGGCGCCGCTGCCGGCGCCCGCGGTCGCCTGACCCTGGTCGCGCAAGAGAGAAGGCCCATGCGCTTGCTGATGCGATTCGTAGAACGACTCCTGCCCGCAGTGGCTTGCTTCGCCCTCGCCGGCACGGCCGGTGCAGGCACTTTGGCGGATCCGGCGGACGCGTTGGCCAGCCTGCGCGAAGCGGCGGCCTACGAGCGTGCGCGGCCGGTGGCGCCCCGGGTGCCTCGGGCACAGCTGCTGGCCACGCCCCAGGTGCAGGCGGTGGCGATGTCGCCGGACGGAACGCAGCTGGCGTGGCTGCGCGCGCGCAGGGACCGGCGCGAGGTGTGGGTGCAGGCGCTGCCCGACGGCGCGCCGCGGCTGGCGCTGCCGCGCACGCAGGCCGAGCAGGTGGCCTGGTCGCGCGACGGGCGCTGGCTTTTCCTGCCCGAACCGCGGCAGCTGGCGGTGCTGGCCATGGCCGGCCAGCGCGGCGCGGGCCAGGTGGCTGTGCTGGGTGGCGTGACGCGTCGGCAGTTTCTTTGGCTGGACCCGACCCAGCCCGCGGCCGCGCTGCTGCTGGAACGCCCCGCGCGCACGGCAGGCGCCGGCCAGCCCTGGCGCCTGGTGCGCGTGGGCGTTGGCGGCGAGGAAACCATCCTGCACGAAGACCTTCGCCGGATCGTCGACGCGGCGGTGGCCGGGGACGGCACGCTGGCCTGGCTGCTGCTGGCCGAAGGCGAGGGCCACGCGCTGTATCGCGCCACCGATCCCTCGCCGCGCCAGCCCGTGCTGCGCTGCGAACGCATGCGCCGCTGCGTGTTGCTGGGCGTCGCGCCGGGCGGCGGCCTGTGGCTGTGGAGCAACGTGGACGGCGATCGCAGCGCGCTGTTGCACCTGGATGGGCAGGGCCGCGTGCAGCGGCGGCACGAAGACCCGCGCGGCGAAGCCGATCTGTTCGACGTCACGCTGGATCCCGTGGACGGCCGGCCGCTTTTTGTCGCCTACCGCAGCACAGTGCCGCAGCTGTTCGCGCTGGAGCCCGGCGACGAGACGCGGCTGAACGCAATCGAGCGCCAGCGACCGGGCCGTGCGCTGCAGGTGACGCCGGGCCGCGAGCGCTGGCTGGTGCAAGAGCGCAGCGACACGCTGCGCGGCGACCGCTGGTGGCTGGCGGATGCGCGGGGCCGGCTGACCGAAGCGCTGGCCGATGCGGCGTTCACCTTTGACGCAAAGACCCACCCGCGGCCCGACGAAGCGGTGATGGCACGGAAGTGGCCGATGCGCTGGACGGCCTCCGATGGGCACGTGCTGCACGGCTTCGTGACCCTGCCCGCCGGCATGGACGTGGCCACGGCGCCGATGGTGGTCAGCGTGCACGGCGGGCCCTTCGGCCTGGTGCGTCCTGACTTCAGCAACGACGCGCAGCTGCTGGCCAACCGCGGCTACGTGGTGTTCCAGCCGAACTTCCGCGGCTCCACCGGGCTGGGACGCGACTACGTGCTGGCGTCGCGGGGCGATTTCGGCAACGGCCGCGTGCAGCGCGACATCGTCGAGGGCACCCGGTGGCTGTTGGCCAACGGCATCGGCGATGCGTCCCGCGTGGGCATCGTCGGCGCCTCGTTCGGCGGCTATTCGGCGCTGCTGGGCGCGACCTTCCAGCCCGAACTGTTCCGGGTGGCCGTGGCGGGCGTGCCGCCGGCGGATTTTTCCTTCGTGCTGCGCGACTACCTGGGCGCCGGCCAGGAAATGCTGCCGGGCATCCCGATGGCGGTCAGCATGCGGCACCTGGGGCTGGACCCGATGGACGACGCGCTGGCCGCGCGGCTGGCGGAGCAGTCGCCGACGGCCAATGCCCGCCTGCTGCGGCGCCCGGTGCTGATCGTGGCCGGCGGCCAGGACGAGCGCGTGCCCATCCGCGGCATCACCGACTACGCCGCGCGGCTGCGCACGCTGGACAAGGACGTCAGCCTGTTCGTGGACGACCAGGCCGACCACGGCATCGCCGACGAGCACTCGCGCGAGGCCTACTACTTCCTGATGGAAACCCTGCTGCACCGCCAGCTCGGCGGCGCCGAACCCGAGCCGGCCAGCGCGGCGCTGCGCCAGCACCTGCAGCGGCACCTGCGCCTGACCGGCCCGTCCCTGGCCAACTGAAGTCCCTCCTGCCGTGGTTTTGGCCAAGCCGATCAGCGGTTGTCTTTGACCACGTCGCCGCCCTTGATCACCACCGGGATGCGCGCCAGCAGCGCGACGTCCTGCGTGGGGTCGCCCTTCACCGCAACAAAGTCGCCCCAGCGGCCCACTTCGGCCACGCCCACGTCGTCGCGGCCCAGGGCCTGGGAGGCATTGAGCGTCGCCGTCTGGATGGCCTGCAGCGGCGTCATGCCATAGCGCACCATCACCGCGAACTGCCGGCCGTTCTGGCCGTGCGGGTACACGCCCGCATCGGTGCCGTACACCATGCGTACGCCGGCGGCGTGGGCGCGGCGGAAGCCCTGGCGCTGCACCTCGGCGATCTCGCGGTCCTTGCGCAGGTTGTCTTCCAGCACGCCGTTCTTGGCACCCTCGGCCTGGGTGTAATCGCTGTTGTAGATGTCCATGGAAAGCCAGCTGTTGCCCTTCTTCGCCAGCGCGATGCCGGCGTCGTCGATCAGGCTGGCGTGTTCGATGGTGTCCACGCCGGCGCGAAGGGCGGCGGCAATGCCTTCCTTGCCGTGGGCGTGCGCGGCCACCTTCAGGCCCCACTGGTGCGCCTCTTCGACGATGGCGCGCATCTCGGCCTCGGGGCGCGGGGGGGGGGCCC
>NZ_JAIBFH010000329.1 GCF_019459675.1 Arenimonas sp. | reverse complement strand
CACCGGCATGCGCTCGATCAGATCATCGAATACCGCATCGGAGGCATGCGACTGATCGATGACGATGCCCAGCCGCACCGCTTCATCCACCAGCGCCTTGCCGGCCGGGCTCAGCCCCTTCCATTCGGCGCCCTTGGGATCGGTGGCCGAATCGGCGAACTCGTTGTTGGCGAAGTGCACGGTGCTGAGCAGGCGCAGGCCGGCCAGGTGGTAGTAACTGAGCAGCGTGGGATCGTCGACCAGCGGGCTGGCGTTCTCCATGCTGATGTAGACCACGCGCTTGCCGGCGGCCTTGATGCGCGCGGCATCGGCGGCGGTCAGCGCGAGCTGGAAGGTGTCCGGATGCGCGGCGAGCATCTCGCGGATTTCCGTCAACCGCAGCAGGCCGGCATCGCGGTCGTGCTGGTGCGCCTGCGCACTGCGGTCGCCCTGGTCGGTGTAGATGGCCCAGAAGCCGCCATCGAGCGCGCCTTCCACCATGCGCGGGTAATCCACCTGCGACAGGGCGTTGTGGTCGTGGCGCTGGGTGATGTCGAAGCCGTCGCGGTGGAAGTTGGCCGGCGTATCGAGGTGGCTGTCCAGGGTCAGCAGACGCTGCTGCAGCGTGGACGCCTTGGCCAGCTCCTGCGGGGTGAACTCGATCGCGTGGGCGGCCAGCGGCGTGCACAACGCCAGCGAAACCAGCAAAGACAGACTGCGCAACGTCATGACGCCTCACCTTGGTTGGGAAGCGTCAGACCATAGCGCTGTGGCGCCTGCCTGGGTAGGTACCGACCGTGGGTCGGTACCGGCAACCCAGCGCACCGACCCACGGTCGGTGCCTACCGGCTGCGGGACGCGGCCGGGAACCGGGGGGTGTTCAGTCGACCACGCGGCAGAACACGGCCTTGAGGTAACGCGATTCCTGCTCGTGGGCCATGAACGGATGATCCGGACCGGCGCCGGCCACTTTCAGGATCTGGATGGTGCGGCCGGCGTAGAACGCGGCGCGGCGGATCATGTCCAGGAACTCCTCTTCGCCCACCAGGCCGGTGCACGAACAGGTGAGCAGCACGCCGCCCGGCTTGATCACCTGCATGGCGAGCTTGTTCATGTCGTTGTATTTCTTCAGCGCGGCGATCACCTGCTCGCGGTCGCGGGTGAGCTTGGCCGGGTCCAGGATCACCACGTCGAACTGCTCGCCGCGCTGGTGCGCGTCGCGCAGGTAGTGGAACAGGTCGGCCTGCACGAACTTCACCGCGACGTTGTTCAGGCGCGCGTTCTTCTCGGCCACTTCCAGGATTTCTTCGTCCAGGTCGATGCCGATCACTTCGTCGGCGCCGCCGCGGGCCTTGGCATAGATGGCGAAACCGCCGGAGTTGCAGCAGATGTCGAGCACGCGCTTGCCGGCGGTGAAGCGCGTCAGGTACTCGCGGTTGTCGCGCTGGTCGGCGAAGAAGCCGGTCTTGTGGCCGCTGCCGGGGCTGGCGCGGAACTTCAGGCCGTGCTCGGTGATGACGCTGGGCTCGGGCGCGGGCGGCGAACGGAAGTCGAAGCTTTCCTGCTTCTGCACGTGTTCTTCCGAGAAGCTGTAGAAGCGGCAGCCCGGGAATTCGGTGCGCAGCGCCGCGTAGATCCACTCGCGGTAGCGGAACGGGCCGGCGGAGAAGAACTCCACCACCAGCAGGTCGCCGTAGCGGTCCACCACCAGGCCCGAGATGCCGTCGCCCTCGGAGTGCACCACGCGCCAGGCGTCGGTGGTTTCGTCCAGGCGCATCAGGTCGCGGCGCAGGGCCACGGCCGCGCGGATCTTGCGCGCGAACCAGGCTTCGTCGATCGCCTCGTCGTGGTCTTCGGTCAGCACCCGCAGGGCGATGCGCGAATGGCCGTTGTAGAAGCCACGCCCGACCCAGTGCCCGGTGTTGTCGACGATCTCAACCAGGCTGCCCGGCTTGGGCTTGGCCACGGGCTTCTCGACCATCTTCTGGAAAATCCAGGGATGGTTGGAGCGGCGTTCGATCTTGAGCTGGATCACGGGCAGGTCGGCAGTAGTCATCCGGGCATGATACCGGCCCCGGCCGCCGCTGGCTTGGGGCTCAGGCGGCCTGGATGCGGTCGCCGCCGGCGCGTTTGGCTACGTACATCGCCTGGTCGGCGCGCGTGATCAGGGCGGTGAGGTCCGCGTCCGGACCGGCGCTGGCCGCCACGCCGATGGACAGCGGGATCGGCAGCTCGTCGCCCCGGAACCGCAGGGGCACCGCCGCCAGGGAGCCGCGCAGCCGGCTTGCAACGATGTGGGCGCCCTGGATGTCGGTGTTTGGCAGCACCATCACGAACTCATCGCCACCCATTCGGCACAGCAGGTCCTCGCCGCGCAGCACCAGGCGGGCGCGGGCAGCCAGGTGCCGCAGCATGCAGTCGCCCGCCTCGTGGCCCAGGCGGTCGTTGACGGCCGTGAACTGGTCCAGGTCCAGCAGCAGCACGGCCAGGGGCTGGGACAGCCGGCGCGACTCGGACGCCAGCGCGTGGCCGCGCTCGTCCAGGGCGCCCCGGGCCAGCACGCCGGTCAGCGCGTCTTGCGAGGCCAGGCGGCGCAGTTCTTCGTAGGCGCGCTCGGTGTGCATCAGCACGAAACCCAGGCTCAGGAACGTCGCGCCGACGCAGGCATACATGAACACCGCCATGTCGCTCGGCCCGGCATCGAACAGGCTGCCGTTGGCGCGGGGTGCCAGGGAGTGCTCGACGAAACGCCAGACCGCCGTCAGGACGCCCAACACCGCGAAAGCCGCCGTGAGCCGGGCGGCCGAGAAGCCGACCCGGTCCAGGGAAGGTGACAGCGCCAGGGCGAGGCCCGAGGTCAGCACGATGGCGGCGGCGGAGTTCACCAGCACGCGCGCGCTGTAGTTGGGGTAAGGCCCGGCAAACACCAGCAGCGCCGCCGTGGCTGCCGCGACCACGCCCCACCAAAGCCAGCGCCGTTCGGGCAGGCCATGGAAGCTGCGCACGGCCCGGCACATCTCGGCAAAACCCAGCAAAAGCAGGGCGTTGCCCAGTGAAATGGACAGCACCGGGGGCACGACGCCGCGCATGGCCAGCAGCAGCCAGCCGATCGGCTGCAGCATCAGGCCCACGGTCCAGATGCGCAGCGGCCGCCGGCGCCCGACGGGGAAGCTGCGGCCCACCTGGGCCAGCAACACCACCGTAAGCAGGCTCAGCAGAACCCCCACCACCATCACTGACCGGACATCCAGCGCCATATTGGCCCGTTACCTGTAATTGGACCGCGACCCGCCCTGTTTACGCGACGGTCACGACTTGTGCCAGACTCTGCATCGTAGAAGGGGAGTAGCTCCCGCTGCCGAGATCGTCATCACGGACCTGAAAACGGGTCCCGGTCCGGCAGACAGGTCCAGCGGACCTGTGAGCGAGACCTTCGCCCGCCAGCGGCGAAGGTCGTTCCGTCCCGGAACACCGCGTGCGCTCTCGGCTGCGCGGCACCGTTACCGGAGACGACGTTGGAAACCATTGCCACACCCCTGATGTGGGCCATATTCACGGCCTTCGTGATCGCCGCGCTGGTGGTGGACCTGCTGGTGCTGCGCCAGAACGGGCCGCACAAAGTGTCCACCCGCGAGGCCCTGATCTGGTCGGCCTGCTGGATCGCGCTGGCCATGGCCTTCAATGCCGGCCTGTGGTGGTATCTGCAGGGCCAGATGCCCGAGGCCGAGGCCAGGCGGATCGGACTGGAGTTCCTCACCGGCTACCTGGTGGAGAAGGCGCTGGCGGTGGACAACATCTTCGTGTTCCTGATGCTGTTCACCTACTTCGGGGTGCCGGCGCAGTCGCAGCAGCGGGTGCTGATCTTCGGCGTGCTGGGCGCGATCGTGCTGCGCGCGATCATGATCTTCATCGGCGCGGCCCTGATCGCCCAGTTCCACTGGATCCTGTACTTCTTCGGCGCGTTCCTGCTGCTTACCGGCGTGAAGATGCTGTGGGCCGCCGGCCAGGAGCCGGACATGGACAAGAACCCGATCCTGCGCTGGATCACCGCCCACCTGCCGCTGGTGCGCCGCTACCACGGCGAGGCGCTGTGGATCGGCCAGGGCAAGCGCCGCAAGTACACGCCGCTGTTCGTGGTGCTGATCATGATCGCGGTCACCGACGTCATCTTCGCGGTGGATTCGATCCCGGCCATCTTCGCCATCACCACCGACCCGTTCATCGTGCTGACCTCGAACGTGTTCGCGGTGCTGGGCCTGCGCGCGCTGTATTTCCTGCTGGCGGGCATGGCCGAGAAGTTCCACCTGCTGGCCTATGGCCTGGCGTCGGTGCTGATCTTCATCGGCGCCAAGATGCTGATCGTCGATATCTACAAGATCCCGGTGATGGTGTCGCTGGGCGTGGTGGTGGCGGCGCTGGCGCTGTCGATGGTGCTGAGCGTGATGATCAAGCCCAAGTCCGCCCTGGCGGGCTGAAGGCACGGCGGGGGCTTGCGCAGCGCGGCGCCGGCCCCACCTCTGATCGATGGACGCCACTCCCCAGCAGCATGCCGCCGCGGTCCGCGACCGGTTCCAGAACGCCCTCCTGGCCAGCCTGGCCTTCGTAGCGCTGCTGGGGGCGATCTTCTTTGCCGGCCCTTGGCTGGGCGACACCCAGGCCTGGAGCCTGGTGCCGCAGAGCTGGCCGGGCCTGGTGGGGGTGCTCACCGCGCCCCTGCTGCACGGGTCGGCGGGCCACTGGCTGGGCAACAGCAGTGCGCTGCTGGTCCTGGGCACGCTGGTGGGCACGGTGTACCCAAAGGCCGCGCTGCGGGCGCTGCCCGTGATCTGGGTGCTGTCGGGCGTGGGCACGTGGATCATTGGTCGCCCTTCGTTCCACATCGGCGCCAGCGGCGTCACCCACGGGCTGCTGTTCCTGCTGCTGTTCCTGGGCCTGCTGCGGCGCGACCGCGCGGCGATCGCGGCGGCGCTGATCGCGTTCTTCTTCTACGGCGGCATGCTGCTGACGGTGCTGCCGCGCGAGGCCGGCGTGTCGTGGGAATACCATTTCAGCGGCGCGGTCGCCGGCATCGTGGCGGCATTGATCTGGCGCCGCGCCGACCCGCAGCCGCCGCGCCAGCGCTACAGCTGGGAGGACGAGGAAGAGGCGGCCAACCCGCTGGACGACGCCGACATCCTGGAGCCGCCCCGCCCGCAAGATGTGCCCGTGCTGTGGCACCGCCAGCACCCGCCCCAGGGCGTGGTGCTGCCGTTCCGGCCGCGCGTCAACCCGGGGCGTGAAGGGCCCGACGGCCCCGCCTAGACCCCCTAGCGGCGCTGAGGGCCGAAGCGCACAGTAGGGTCTTGCCCGGGAAGTCCAATGTCCAAGCCAGGATCGCAAGTTTTCACCGGTCCGCCCGATGCATCGGCCCTGCAGCCCGCCTGCCTGGCGGAGTGGTTCCGCGGCGCCACCAGCAGTTCGCTCACTGCGGTTTACATCTTCGAGCCGCTGATGTCCGACGACGGCACGGCGGCCGATTTCCGCTTCGTGTTCGCCAATGCCCTGGGTGACGAACTGCTGAACCGGGACGGGCACGACCTGGTTGGCCTGACCCTGCGACAGGTGCTCCCGCCCAGCCGGATCGAAAAGGTGGTGCAGCAGTGCCGCGACGTGATGTCTGGCGGCGAATCGATGGTGGAGGAGTTCGAGGTCGTCGAGTATCCCGCCAACATGCGCTGGCTGCGGCACGAGGTGGTGCCGATCCAGGGCGGCGTGGTGATTACCAGCGAGAACATCTCGCTGCGCAAGCAGGCCGAGTGCGCGCTGGCGCAGCGGGAGGAATGGTTCCGAGCGGCGGCCGAGGGCAACCTCAACGCACTCTTCATCAACCAGGCGGTGTACGACGAGGCTGGCGACGTGGTGGACTTCACCTTCGCCCACGTGAACGAACAGGGCGGGCGATTGGTCGGAATGGACCCCGCCACGATGGTCGGCCGCAGCATCTGCGAACTGTTCCCGGTCAACCGCTCTGAAGGTTACTTCGAGCGCTACCGGCAGGTGTTCCTGGAACGACGCTCGGTGGTGGATGAATTCCCCATCAATTCGCCGACGCTCAAAGCCAAGTGGCTGCGCCAGATCGCCGTGCCGTGGTCGGGCGGGGTGGCGCTGAGCGCCGAGGACATCACCGCAGAGGTCGAAAGAAAGCATGAACTGGAGGCACGTCAGCGCATGCTTGCGGCCTTCATCGAACAGATCCCGGGGCCGGCCTGGATCGCCGACGACCAGGGCATTGCCCGGGTGTACAACCAGCATTTCGCCCGGCTGGGCGGAGATCGTTTAGCCATGCACGACGGGCCGGTGTCGCTCGATGCGCTTTTCGACCCGGTGCAGAGCGCCATTTACCGCAGCCAGAACGCCGAGCTGATCGCCCATGGCATCGCCCGTCGCAACCCGGAAGCGGGACCCCGCGCCGACGGCAGTCTTGGCGTTTACGACGTCTTCCGGTTTCCCATCGATGCGGCAGGCGAGCGCCTGGCCGGCGGCCTCGCGCTCGACGTCACCGACCGCGAGCAGCTGCAGCGCCAGGCGAACCTGCTGGGCGCGATCGCGAGCGAGGCGAACGATGCGATCTTCGCGCTGGCGCTCGACGGCACCGTCGTGCAGTGGAGCGCTTCGGCCGAGCGGCTGTTCGGCTACGGCAGCGAAGACGCCCTGGGCCAGCCCTTGGCGATGCTGTTTCCGCCCGAGATGATCGACGAACTGGACCAGATACGGGCAAAAGTGGAGGGCGGGATGCCCGTGATCCGGCATCCTTCGCGCATCCTTCGCCGCGATGGCCAGCCACTGCAGGTGGACATGTCGCTGGCCACCTATCGCATGAATGACGCTGGCGAAGCCTGTATCGCCGTCCTGGCCAGCGACGTCTCGGCTCGCGTGCTGGCCGAGGCGCGCGCGGACTATCTCACCAGCCACGATGCCTCCACCGGGTTGCTCAACCGCGAAGGCTTCATCCAGCAGCTGTCGCGCAGGGTGGAGGACGATGATCGGCCGCTGGTGGCGCGCATTTCGCTGCGCGAAGCCGAGACCCTGCGAGACCTGCTGGGTTCGCCGATGGTCGACCGCCTTGTGGCGGCCTATGCGCTGCGAATGCTGACGTCGTTGGCGCCGCATGCCGCGGAGATCGGCCGCGACGGCCCCGACCAGCTGTTGCTTTCACTGGCCGGTGGTGCCCGTGGCGAAGCCGCACTGTTGGCCGCGTGGCCGGATCTGTCGCGCGAGATCGCGCTCGACGACCAGCGCTACAGCCTCAATCCTCGGCTTGGCTATGCCCTGGCCAGCGACGGCGCCGACGAAAATGGCCAACGCCTGCTGCGCGCCAGCGACCTGGCGCACGGTCAGGCCGTTGCGCGCCAGACCACCGCCGCCATCGCCTTCGAAGACGGCATGGTCGAACGCCTGCAGCGCCGGGTCGAGATCCAGCGCGAACTGGCCAATGCCGTCGGGCGCGACGAACTTTCGCTGGTCCTCCAGCCGGTCTTCTCCGACGCCGGTGGCGTGGTGGGCCTGGAATCGCTGGTGCGCTGGTCCAGCCCGCTGCTTGGATTCGTCAGCCCCGGTGAGTTCATTCCCATCGCCGAAGAATCCAGCGCCATCGTCGCACTGGGGGATTGGGTGCTCGAACAGTCATGCCGCGAACTGCGGCGGCTGGATGGCCAGGGGGGCGACTTGCTTTATGTTGCCGTGAATGTCGCCGAGGCGCAGCTGGCCCGCGGAAACTTCGCCGAGCGTATCGGCCAGCTGCTGGCCAGGCACGAAATGCCGCCGCATCGCCTGGAGTTGGAAATCACCGAGCGAACGCTGATGGCCGACACCACGGTGCACCAGGCCAACCTGCGCGACCTGCGGGCGCTGGGCGTGAAGCTGTCGGTGGACGACTTCGGCACCGGCTATTCAAGCCTGTCCTATCTGCTGCGGTTCGCGGTGGACAAGATCAAGATCGATCGCAGCTTCATTGCCGGCCTGGGCGTGCACGGCAGCCACGACGCACTGGTGCGCACGCTGGTGGCCCTGGCCGATTCGCTGGGGTTGGAGTGCGTCAGCGAAGGCGTAGAAACGCAGGACCAGCTTTCGCGCCTGCGCACACTGGGCTGCAGTATGTTCCAGGGCTACCTGCTGGCCCGGCCGATGGCGCCCGCCGCCCTGCGCGAGTGGCTGGCCGGGTGTGGCGTCCAGCCGCGTTAGCCCCGGCTATGGCCACTTCCTGGACGTTCGACATCCGCTCGGCCCTGCTGGTGGGTGCGCTGCTTACGCTGATGATCGGCCTGGTGCTGCTGGTGGTTGGCCGCGCGCTGCCCGCTGCCTACCGTCCCAGCGTCCGCTGGTGGGTGGGCGCCACCCTGCTGCAGCCGGCCGGTTTTGCATTGCTGAGCCTGCGCGACACGCTGTCGCCGATCCTGAGCATCGTGGTGGCCAATGCCTTCGTGGTGATGGGGTTGACCGCCTACGTGGTGGCGCTGCGGCGCTTCCACGGGCTGCCGGCGCGGCACGGACCGTTGGCGGCGGCGGTGGCGGCCATGGTGGCGGCGTCGTTTTACTGGGGTCTGGTGGATCCCGACCTGACGTCCCGGCTGATCGTGGTCTCGATCATCCTGGCCGGAGTGCTGGGCACCAGCGCGGCCATCATCTACCGCCACGGCCGCGGGCCGGTGCGTCACGTGGCCGGCGTGCCGTTCGCGGCGGCGGCGGCCATCATGGCCTACCGCGCGGTGGTGCTGCTGTTCGACCCCAGCCTGGTGACCACCGTTTTCCAGGTCACCCATGTGCAGCTGCTGACGTACGCCGTGGCCAGCGTGCTGCCGGTGATCGCCACCATCGGCTTCCTGCTGCTGTGCACCGAACGCAGCCAGCACGAACTTGAGCGCGCCGCGCGGGTGGACTACCTCACCGGCTGCTACAACCGCCGCGCCATCGAGGAACTGGCCACCCACAGCATGGCCGGCGCGCGTCGGCACGGCCTGCCGCTGTCGCTGCTGGTGCTGGACATCGACCACTTCAAGCGCATCAACGACGAACTGGGGCACGCCATTGGCGACCTGGCGCTGATGGAGTCGGTGGCGCGCATCCGCACCACGCTGCGCACCGAAGACGTGCTGGGCCGGCTGGGTGGCGAAGAATTCATCGTCCTGATGCCCAACGCCGACGGCGCCAGCGCGGTGCAGGCCGGCGAACGCATCCGCAGCAGTTTCTCCGCGCAGCCGCTGCGCATGGACGGGCACCACCGCACGGTGACGCTGTCCATCGGCGTGGCGACGCTGGCGCCGATGGACCGGGAGTTCTCGCAGCTGCTCCAGCGCGGCGACCGCGCCATGTACGCGGCCAAGAACGCCGGCCGCGACCTGGTGATGCCCGACGCCATGACCGGCTGGGAACCGCCGCCGGGCGAGCGCGCGGTCTAGCGCAGCCCCAGCTGCCGGTCGTGCACGCGCGCCAGCAGCAGCTGGGCGATGATCGCGCCGCAAAGCGCCATGAACATGTCCCACTGCGTGTCCCAGACGTCGCCCTGGGTCGCCAGGAAGGCATCGGCGTCGCCGCCCCACACCAGCGCGGCCCACCATTCAATCAGTTCGAAGAACGCGCTGAACGACAGCGCCGCGGCCAGCACCAGGTAGAACAGCCAGCCGCCGCGCAGCAGCGGCGTGCGCCGCAGCAGCAGTTCGCGGGCCAGGATGGCCGGGACGAAACCCTGCGCGAAGTGGCCCAGGCGGTCGTAGTGGTTGCGCGCCAGGTCGAACGCTTCCTGGAACCACAGGCCCAGCGGCGTCAACGCGTACGTGTAGGCACCGCCGTAGATCAGGATCAGCGCGTGCACCACCAGCAGCCAGGCCAGCAGCGCGCTGAGCGGGAAACGGCCCCAGACCCAGGCCACCAGCGGCAGGCCGACCGCCACCCACACCACTTCCAGCATCCAGGTGAGACGGTCGTGCGGCGAGATGCCCGACCAGGCCAGGGCGCCCAGCACGATGACCACCATCAGCCAGGCCTGGGTGCGGTGGGGCGAGGCGATGTTTCCGTGGGTGGTCATGACGGTCTCCGTGGGCCCTGCACGCGGCCATCATTCCATGCGGGCTGCCGCGATGTTAGCTTCCAGCCTCGCCCACGGAGCCCCCAGATGATTTTCCGCCCGACGCTGCTGTTCGCCCCGCTCGCCCTTTGTGTGCTCGCGGCCTGCAGCCGCCAACCCGAACCGGCGCCGCCGGATGCCGACCCTGCAGCCACGGCCGACGCCAGCGGGCCGGCCCGCATCGAGGCCGACGTGCGCTTCCTGGCTGACGACCTGCTGGAGGGCCGCGCGGCGGGTACGCGCGGCTACGACCTGGCGTCCCTGTACGTGGCCAACCGCATGCGCGCCATCGGGCTGGCGCCGGCGGGCGACGACGGCACCTACTTCCAGCGCGTGCCGCTGCTCGAGGCACGGCGCCAGCGCGAAGGCGCGCAGTTCACGCTGCAGCGCGACGACGGGGCGCTGTCTTTCACCTTCCTGGATGAGTTCCTGCCGGGCATGAACTTCAACGCGGCCAGCCATGTGCTGAGCGCGCCGCTGGTGTTCGTGGGCCAGGCCGTGCACGCGCCCGACCTGGGCTACGACGACTTCAAGGGCGTGGACGTACGCGGCAAGGTGGCGGTGTATTTCTCAGGTGCGCCGGCGTCCTTCAGCAACACCCAGCGCGCCTTCCACGCGTCGGGCCACGAGAAGATGTCGCAGCTGGTGGCCAACGGGGCCATCGGCGCCATCGGCATCGGCAATCCGGTGGACGATGCCAAGTACCCCTGGGCGCGCGGTGCGCGGAACTGGGAAATGGCCGGCATGCGGCTGGTGGGCGCCGACGGCAAGCCGGCGGACGCCTGGCCCGAGCTCAAGGCCACCGCCACGCTGAGCGTGGAAGGTGCGCGCAAGCTGCTGGCCGGTGCACCAATGCCCGTGGACGAGATCTTCGAGCGGCGTGAAAGCGGCAAGCTCGAATCCTTCGACCTGCCCGGGCGCGTGACGCTGGCCGGCGCCACGACGCTGCAGGCCGTGGACAGCCGCAACGTCATCGGCAAGCTGCCCGGATCGGACCCGACGCTGGCGGCCGAGCACATCGCCTATTCGGCGCACCTGGACCACATCGGCATCGGCGCCGAAGTGGACGGCGACGGCGTCTACAACGGCGCGTTCGACAACGCGCTGGGTATCGCGGTGATGCTGCAGGCGGCCACCGAGCTCAAAGCCGACGCCACCGCGCCGCGCCGGTCGCTGCTGTTCGTGGCGGTGACGGCCGAGGAGCGCGGGCTGCTGGGCGCGACTTACTTCGCCCAGTTCCCCACCGTGGCCAAGGACTCGCTGGTGGCCAACATCAACATGGACATGCCGGTGTTCCTGACCGAAGTGACCGACGTGGTGCCGATCGGCATCGAGCACAGCACGCTGGAAGCCGACGTGCAGGCCGCGGCCGCGCAGCTGGGCGTGGGGGGGGGGGGGGGGCCCCACCCCCCCCGGGGCCCGGGCGCCACTTTTTTCTTTGAATTGAACGGCGGGGCCCCCACATGAAGCTGCTTTATGTCGAAGACAACCCATTCGATCGCGACCTCACCCGGCGCACG
>NZ_JAIBFH010000324.1 GCF_019459675.1 Arenimonas sp. | reverse complement strand
CCCCCCCCCCCCCCCCCCCCCCCCCCCCCCCCCCCCCCCCCCCCCGGGCCGGGGGGGGGGTGGGCTGGGGCTAGGGCGCCCCCTGTCCCCCCCCCCCCCCCGCTATGGGGGCCCCCCCCCGCGGCAATCTCCGCCGCCAGTTCGACGTTGCCGTCGTCCAGCGTGCCCAGCAGTTCTTCCACGGTGCGCGCGTAGTCGGTGATCAGCTGGCGCTCCATGCGGCGCTCTTGGGTCTTGCCAAACACGTCGAAGGCACCGCCGCGCAGGAACTTCAGGCGCTTGATCAGCTTGAACGCCGTGAAGATCCACGGCCCGAACTCGCGCTTCACCAGGTGGCCGTCGGCGTCGCGCTTGGACAGCATCGGCGGCGCCAGGTTGAAGTGGATCTTGTAGTCGCCGTCGAACTGCTTTTCGATGCGCTTGATGAACTCGCCCGACGTGTACAGGCGCGCCACTTCGTACTCGTCCTTGTAGGCCATCAGCTTGAAGTAATAGCGGGCCACGGCTTCGGTGAGGGCCGTGGAGCCGGGCGCCTTGCGCGCTTCGGCCTGGCGCACCTTGTCCACCAGCGCCACGTAGCGGCCGGCGTAGGCGCGGTCCTGGTAGTCGGTGAGGAACTTCACGCGACGCTCGATGGTTTCGTCCAGCGTGGTCGACAGCACTTCGTCGTCGAGCGTGGCGGCCTCGGTTTCCACCGGGGCATCGGCCAGGCCGGCGGCTTCCAGTACGGCCTGCGGGTCGATGGCGGCCAGGCGGCCCCAGGCGAACGCGGTCTTGTTCATTTCCACCGCAGCGCCGTTGAGCTCGATCGCGCGCACCAGGGCGTCGAAGCTGATCGGCACCAGGCCGCGCTGCCAGGCCACGCCCAGCATGAACAGGTTGGTGGCGATGGCGTCGCCGATCAGCGCAGTGGCGATTTCGGTGGCGGCGATCTGCAGCGGTTCGCGCCCGCCCATGGCGGTGCGGATGGCGTTGACGATGCCTTCGGCGGGGAACTGCATGTCCGGCATGCGGGTGAACGGGCCCGGCATGGCCTGGTAGTCGTTGATGACGACTTCGGTGCGGTCGGCGCGGATCTTGGAAAGCGCCCAGTAATCGTTCACCACCACCATGTCGCAGCCCAGCACCAGGTCGGCTTCGCCGGCGGCGATGCGCACCGCGTGGATGTCGGCCGGCGTGCGCGCGATGCGCACGTGGGTGGTGACGGCGCCGCCCTTCTGGGCCAGGCCGGTCTGGTCGAGCACGCTGGCGCCCTTGTTTTCCAGATGCGCAGCCATGCCCAGCAGGGCGCCGATGGTCACCACGCCGGTGCCGCCGACGCCGGTGATCAGGATGTTCCAGGGCTGGTCGAGGTTGCCCACCACCACCGGCGCCGGCAGGTCGGCCAGGCGCTCGGCGTTGCCCACGCCCTTGCGCTTGCGCAGCCCACCGCCCTTGATGGTGACGAAGCTGGGGCAGAAGCCCTTCACGCAGCTGAAATCCTTGTTGCAGTTGCTCTGGTCGATTTCGCGCTTGCGGCCAAACTCGGTTTCCTTGGGCAGCACGGCCACGCAGTTCGACTTCACGCCGCAGTCGCCGCAGCCTTCGCAGACCAGCGAGTTGATGGCGATGCGCTTGGCCGGGTCAACGGCCTTGCCGCGCTTGCGGCGGCGGCGTTTTTCGGCCGCGCAGGTCTGGTCGAAGATGATCAGGGTGGTGCCCGGGATGTCGCGCAGGCGCTTTTGCTGGCTGTCGAGCTCGTCGCGGTCGAAGAACTCCACACCCGACGGGAAGATGGACTTGTCGCTCCACTTCTCGATGTCGTCCGACAGCACCACGATCGTCTTGACGCCTTCGCTGCGCACCTGGTGGGCGATGTCGGGCACGGTGAGCGTGCCGTCCACCGGCTGGCCGCCGGTCATGGCCACGGCGTCGTTGTAGAGGATCTTGTAGGTGATGTTCACCTTGGCCGCGATCGACTGGCGGATGGCCAGCGAGCCGGAGTGGAAATAGGTGCCGTCGCCGAGGTTCTGGAAGACGTGCTTTTCCTCGGTGAACGGCGCCTGGCCCGACCACGTGACGCCTTCGCCGCCCATGTGGGTGAAGGTGTCGGTCTTGCGGTCCATCCACGTGACCATGTAGTGGCAGCCGATGCCGCCGAGCGCGCGCGAGCCCTCGGGCACCACGGTGGACGAGTTGTGCGGGCAGCCGGCGCAGTAGTGCGGCACGCGCGGGAAGTTGGCGCGCGGCTGGGCCAGCTCCGACTCCTTGTCGTGCATCCACTGCAGCACGCCGCGGATGTGCTCGGTGTCGTGGAACTTCTGGATGCGGCGGCCGATGACGCCGGCGATGGTGGCCGGGGTCAGCTCGTTGGTGCTCGGAAGCACCCAGTTCTCGAGTTCATCGTACTTGCCGATGATGCTGGGGCGGTGCTCCCAGTTGTACATGTATTCCTTCATCTGGCGTTCGATGAAGCTGCGCTTCTCCTCGACCACGATGATGTCCTGCAGCCCGCGCGCGAATTCGCGGATGCCCAGCGGCTCCAGCGGCCAGGTCATGCCGACCTTGTAGACGCGGATGCCGATGTCCTCGGCCATCTTGCGGTCGATGCCCAGGTATTCCAGCGCCTGCAGCACGTCCAGGTAGCTCTTGCCGGTGGTGACGATGCCCAGGCGCGCCTTGGGCGAATCGAACACCACCTTGTCGATGTGGTTGGCGCGGGCGAAGGCCTGCGCCGCCTTCACCGCGTACTGGTGCAGGCGCATTTCCTGGTTCAGCGGCGGGTCCGGCCAGCGGATGTTCAGGCCGCCCTGCGGCATGTCGAAGTCACCCGGCAGGATGATGTCGAGCTGGTGCGGGTTCACGTTCACCGACGCCGACGATTCCACCGTTTCCGCGATCGTCTTGAAGCCGATCCAGCGGCCGGTGTAGCGGCTCATGGCCCAGCCCAGCAGGCCCATGTCCAGGATGTCCTGCACGCCGGCCGGGTTGAGCACCGGCATCATCGCCGACTCGAATTCACCCTCGGAGCCGTGCGGCAGCGTGGACGAGCGGCAGGCGTGGTCGTCGGCGGCCAGCGCCAGCACGCCGCCCATGCGCGAGGTGCCGGCGGCATTGCCGTGCTTGAACACGTCGCCGCAGCGGTCCACGCCCGGGCCCTTGCCGTACCACATGGAAAACACGCCGTCGTACTTGGCGCCCGGGAACAGGTTGGTCTGCTGGCTGCCCCACACCATCGTCGCGCCGAGGTCCTCGTTGAGGCCCGGCGTGAATTCGATGCCCGACGCGGCCAGGTGCTTCTTGGCCTTCCACAGCTCCAGGTCGAAGCCGCCCAGCGGCGAGCCGCGGTAGCCCGAAATGAAGCCGGCGGTGTTGGCGCCCGCGGCGCGGTCGCGCATCTGCTGCATCAGCGGCAGCCGCACCAGCGCCTGCACGCCGGACAGGTAGATCCGGCCCTCTTCGCGGGTGTATTTCGACTGCAGGTCGTACTCGCGGTCGAGCGTCTGGGGGGCGGGCAGGGTGGGAACGGACATGGGGAGGTTTCCGAGGCTGGAGCAAAGACTCGGAATTATACCTGCCCGGGCCCGGCCGGCATGAAGGTCCCGTCTAGCCGCGGAGCATCACGCAGCGCCGCCAGGTCGCGCGAGCCGGTGGCAAAGCAAGCCAGCCGCAGCCCCTGCTCGAGCGCCGCGAAGTGCGCCAGCAGCGGCTCGATGCCGTCGATGGCGGCCCGTAGGAGCGGCCCGGCCTGGCCAACCAGCTGCGCGCCCAGCGCGATCGCCTTCGCGGCGTCCAGGCCATGGCGGATGCCGCCCGAAGCAATCAGCGGCAGGTCCGGCAGCACCGCCCGGACCTGGCGCAACGCGGTGGCGGTGGGGATGCCCCAATCGCGGTACATCTCGGCCATCTGCGCGCGTTGGGAGTCGTCGGACAGCCAGCCTTCCACGGCGCTCCAGCTGGTGCCGCCGGCCCCCGCCACGTCCACGGCGGCAACGCCGCAGCCCGCCAGCCGTTTTGCCACGGCGCCGGAAATGCCGAAGCCGACCTCCTTCACGATCACGGGCACCGGCAGCTGCGTGCAAACCTGTTCCAGGCGCGCCAGCAGGCCGCTCCAACGCGTGTCGCCGTTGGCCTGCAGCGCCTCCTGCAGCGGATTGAGGTGGATGATCAGCGCGTCCGCGCCAATCATGTCCACGGCCCGCTGCATGTGGTCGGCGCCGTATTCCCGGAGCTGGCCGGCACCGACGTTGCCGTAAAGCGCGGCGTCCGGCGCGATGCGGCGCAGGCTGAGGTCGGTGCCCTGGAACCCCCCCCCCGACAGCGCCACCCGCTGCGAGCCCACGCCCAGCGCTATGCCCAGCGTCTGTGCCGCCTCGGCCAGGACCGCGTTGATGCCGGCCGCGTCGCGATGGCCGCCGGTCATGGAGCTGATCAGGAAAGGCCGGCGCAGGGTCTTGCCCAGGAACCCGACCGACAGGTCGATGTCGTGCAGGTCCACTTCCGGCAGCGCGCAGTGCTCAAAGCGCAGCCCGTCGAAGCCGGCGTCCACCGTCCTGGCGTTGACGGTGCCCGACAGCACGGCCTCGATATGCCCTTGCTTGCGCTGGGACCACTGGCTCATGGACTGGTTCGCCCCCGCTGCTCCGACAGCATCACCACGATCATGTGCGGCCACGTCAGCGCCGCCAGGCCAATGAAGACCATCCGGATGAGGCCGCTCTCAAGGGCCGCCGGCGGGGCGGCGTTGCCGGCAAACCACGGCCACAGCAGCGCGGCGGCCAGCACGGCCAAAGCGGTGTACACCACGGCAACGCCGATCATCCGGCGCCGCTGGCCGGAGTCCGCTGAAAGCACCGCCGTACGCAGGTGCCTGGGGCTGTGCAGGGCGCAGAAATACACCAGGAAAAAAACCAGCGGCGGCAGCAGCCAGGCCATCGCCGCGATGGCGCCCAGCTCGATCGCGGCGGCCGGCGAGCGCGGCAGCGCCAGAAGGGCTGACGCCGCCGCAGCCAGCGCCAGCCACGGTGCGGCCGTGCCAAGCCAAACTGCCAGCACGCGCCCCTGCTCCCCGGACAGCAGCGCGAAGATCGCACTCACGTCCGCAGGCGCGGTCCACGCCGGCAGCGCAAGCAGCGCCAGGCCGCAGACCGCCCTGGCCCACACGTTCAATTCGTTCTGCCAATCCCCGCCGAAGTGCCAGGCCGAGATCGCCAGGAACAGCGCCAGGCTGACGCCGGGCGCCATCTGCCAGAGCACCAGAACGCATGCGGCCAGCGCCACGTACGCCAGGTGAAACGCCGCGAAGCCCGCACGGGTGCGCCACAGGCCGGCGCGCCAGGCCACCCATGGATCCAGCGCGCCGTGCGGCAGGCCGGTCAGCACCACCGCCACGGCCAGCAGCAGGGCCAGCGTCTGGCTGGAAACCGACAGCAGCTCGCGCTGCGCCAGCAGCAGCGCCAGGCTGCCCAGGGCCAGGAAGATCCAGGTTTCCGGCGTGGCCTTCAGGCGCCCCGTCATGTCGATGGCCCAGGGCGCAGCGACGAAGCGTGCAGGGCCTGCAGGAAGGGCCAGGGCGGCAGCGCGGCGATGATGCGCGCGTGGTCGCGCCATCCGCCCCGGTCGGACATGAAGCGCACGAACGCCTCGCCGGGGACCGACGCCGCCAGGCGCAGGAAGAACTCCGGTGACCGTTCCGGGTTGTTGGCCAAGGCGCGCAGGAAAACCCGGTCCATCCAGCCCTGCAGCTTCGGCTCGGCCGGGTGGCCCACCGGTGGCCGGCCCTGCAACAGTTCGCGCGCGCACCGCTCGGCCCACGCCTGGATGCGCACGAAGCCAAACCCCGAAGCGGCCCGCAGTGCGCCTGCGCCCATGCCGGCCTGCACGACGCCGGGAATCGGCACGGACGCGTCCGGGGCGGGCAGGCCCATGGGCAGCACCGCCGCTTCGGTGCGCATCACCTGCGCGTCCGACCAGCCGCGCGACGCCAGCATCTGGTCCAGGTCGGCCGACAGCTGCGCCTGGCCCAGGGGGCGGGTGGAAAAACGCGTGGCCTCCACCAGCGCCCGGGTCGGCGACAGCGGCAGCACGTAGGAAAAAACAAAGCCCAGCGCATCCGAGCGCATGTCGGTCATCAGCTCGACCTGGCGGTCATCCAGGCAGGCCGGGCCAAACCTCAGTTCGCGCCCCGCAAAGCACTGGAACAGGGTGGAGTCGGAGAACCGCGCCGCTGCAGGGGGCCGGGTGTCGATGACGAACGGCGCAGAAAATGTCGCTGCGCCGGTGACCACCGACACTGCGCCGTCATGGTGCTCCACGGCGCCCGCCCGTGTGCCCGTCACGAGTTTGAAATTCGGCTGCGCCTGGATCACCGCCAGCGCTTCGCGATAAAGATCCGATGAGCGGACATACGAATAGCGCCAGCCCTGGGCGCTGTGCGTCACGGGATCGCCGCCATAGCGGGAAAACCGCCAGTGGCTCCAGTGCCGGGCAGCCGCCACGGGCAGGGCCTGGTCGGCGCGCGTCCAGAACGACCAGCTGCGGTCATCGGTGTACTCTTCGCGCGGCTCGATGATGACCACGCGACCCCGGTAGCCACCGCGCGCCAGGCGCGTGGCCAGCGACAGGCCGGCCAGGCCCCCGCCGATCACCACCAGGTTTGCCCGCTCATTCATCCGCGGTGGCCGGCAGATGCAGGGCGTGGTGCAGGCTGGCGTCGTGCCGGGCATTTCGCCGGTGCAGTCGCGGCGAGAACGCCAACGCAAGCACCGCCTGCGTGGCGTGACCCGCCTTCGCCGCCGGCCCGACCACGGCGCGTCGGTCCCAGCTACGGTAGTCGAACGCGGCAATCTGTCCGCCAATGGCCCGATACATCCGGCCTGCCGCCAGGATCCCCAGCCGCGCGCGCAGCGGCAGGAAGGCCAGGCCGGCTTCGCCGCTGGCGTAGTAGCGGTCTGCAAGCTGCAGCAGGCGCCGCGTGGCGTTGCGCAGGTCGCGCTGCAGCGCTTCGCCGGGCGCGGCGATGTTCGCGGCAGCCGCGTCCCCGACCCAGCTCGCGGGCAGATAGCGGCGCCCCATCCGCGCGTCCGTGCCCACGTCACGGGCGATGTTGGTGAGCTGCATGGCGATGCCCAGGTCGATGGCGAAAGGCTGCGCCCGCGGATCGTGCACATCCAGCACCGCGCACATCATGACGCCTACCGTGCCGGCGACCTGGTAGCTGTAGCGGACCAGCGCGGCTTCGTCGGCCAGCCGCACCGGTGCAAGATCGCTCTGCACGCCGTCCAGCAGGGCGTTGGCCGCGGCAAGCGACAGGCCGGTTTCGGCGTGAAGCGCCAACAGCGCCGACGTCCAGGGATCGGCGGCGTGGCCGCTGCGCAGGGCGTAACGCACGCCTTCCAGGGCGGGCCCCGCCCCGCGGGGGGGGG
>NZ_JAIBFH010000280.1 GCF_019459675.1 Arenimonas sp. | reverse complement strand
GAAGACCGCCGGCGTGCTGGGCGACGACCTCTCGCTCAACGCCCAGCAGGTCTCCGGCGTGAAGCCCGACCGCGAGCTGCCGGTGGTGTGGGCGGTGGCCAAGGGTTCGGCGGTGAACAAAACCATCCTGGTGCCGGCCGCGCTGGCCATCAGTGCGCTGGAAGCCTGGCTGATGTCGCGCGGCTACGGCGTACCGCTGGTGACGGCCCTGATGATGATCGGCGGCGCCTTCCTTTGCTTCGAGGGCGTGGAAAAGCTGGCGCACAAATTCCTGCACAGCAAGGAAGAAACGCAGCAGCAGCGCGCCGAACTGGTGCAGGCGGTCGCGAATGAAAACGTGGACCTGGTGCAGCGCGAGAAAGACAAGATCAAGGGCGCCATACGCACCGACTTCATTTTGTCGGCGGAAATCATCGTCATTACCCTGGGCACCGTGGCGGCCGCCGACTTCACGCGCCAGGTGGCCGTGCTGGTGGCCATCGCGGTGGTCATGACGGTGGGCGTGTACGGCCTGGTGGCTGGCATCGTGAAGCTCGACGACGCCGGGCTGTACCTGAGCCAGCTGCAGGGAGACAGCGCGGCCCGACGCGCCAAGCGTTCGTTCGGCCGCGGCATCCTGGTCGCGGCACCCTGGCTGATGAAGTTCCTGTCCGTCGCCGGCACGGCCGCGATGTTCCTGGTGGGCGGCGGCATCCTCGTGCACGCCGTGCCCGTAATCCAGAAGGTCGTGGAGTCGGTCACGCCGGCCGGCGGCTGGGGCACCCTGGTGGGCATGGTCGCCGAAGGCCTGGTGGGCGTGGTGATCGGCATCGTCGTGCTGGCGGCGGTGACGGGCGTGCAGAAGATGCGGAACCCGCGTACCGCCTGAGCCGCCTGCGACGCTGCATTGCGCGTACAGTAAACGGGCAGACAGCTGCTTCGTGCGTCTTCCGCGGGCACCGGTCCCGCGGCCCGTTCCTTTCCGCGTTGTCGTCCCTTTGGGCGATTCACCCCAGGGAGCCCCCATGTCGGGCTACACCACGCGTCTGGTCACACTGCGCCTTGGCGGTATCGATTACCGCATCCGCGCCCTCAGCGACCGCCAGCAATTCTCCGATCCCAACGGCGCGGCTGAGCGCGCGGGCATTTCCTCCGCCAACTGGTGTCTGTTCGGGCAGGTCTGGCCTGCGGGCCGCGTGCTGGCCCAGGCCATGAGCAGCTTCGATGTCGCCGGCAAGCGCATCCTCGAGCTGGGCTGCGGCCTGGGTCTGTCGAGCCTGGTGCTCAATCGTCGCAAGGCCGACATCACCGCCAGCGACCACCACCCGCTGGCGGAAGAGTTCCTCACCTACAACGCGGCGCTGAACGGCCTGTCGGTTCCCTCGTATCTCGACATCTCCTGGACCGTGCCCCAGCCCGACCTGGGCAAGTTCGACCTGATCATCGCCAGCGACGTGCTTTACGAGCGTGGGCATGCCGAACAGCTTTCAAGCCTGCTTTCGCGGCACGCGAACGACCGGGCCGAGGTGCTGATCACGGACCCGGGCCGCGGCAACAGCGGCGCCTTCACCACGGCCATGAAGGCCCAGGGCTATGCCGTGGACGAAGTCCGCAGCGCCTTCGACGACGGCGACGTGCCGCCGTTCCGCGGCCGCCTGCTCAGCTACCGGCGCTGACCGCGCTCAGCGCACCACGTGCCACGCAGTCTGCCGGCCGGCCAGGTAATGCACCCGCCGACCGTCGAACAGCGCGCTCTGTTCCAGCTTCACCTGCACCCACTGGCCGTTCCATTCCGGCACCTGCGCCTTGATGTTGCCTTCGATGGCGTAGGCGGTGTCGGGATGCAGCGGCCACTGGCCGCCGTCGGCCAGGCCGCTCTGGTCGTCCCACATGCCGATGGTCGGCCCGGCCGCATGCCCGAAAAAGCCGATCGGGTGGCTGTAGGTGCTCGATTCGATGCCGGCCTTGCTGGCGGCGGCGCGGGTGGCGGCCAGGATCTCGCTGCCGGTGCTGCCGGTCCTGAACTGCGCCACCAGCAGGTCCTGCCAGCGATTGCCGGTGGCCAGCGCTTCGCGCAGCCCGCGCGGCACCTCGGTTTCGCCCAGTCGCAGCACGTAGCCCATTTCCTGGGTGTCGGTGCACAGCTTGAGGTAGCAGAGGCCCACGTCGGTGTGCAGCACGTCGCCCGGCTCGATCACGCCTTGTCCGCCGCAGAACGGGCTGTCGCGATCGCAGGCCTGGCCGGCGCGCTGCAGGTTCACGTCGGGCATGAACCAAACCGGCAGCCCCAGCGCTTCGTAGCGCCCGCGGATGTACCAGGCCACGTCGTCGGTGGTGGTGACGCCGGGCGTGATCACGCTGGATGAGAAAGCATCGGCCACGACGCTGCGCGCCAGGGCCACGATGTGCGGATACACCGCCTGTTCGGCCGCCGTGCGGGTTTCGGTCCAGCGCACCACCAGGTCCTGCGCCGACACCAGGCGCGACCGATAGTCCTCGGGAAGCACTTCCAGCAGGCGCTCGTGCAGCGATTTGCTCAGGCCATCGGCGATGGCCCACTGACGCGACTGGTTGATGCCGATGCGCCGCGGCTGGCGTTCTTCGATCAGTTTGCCCAGCGCGCGCCACTGCGCGTCCAGGTCGCCGCCGGACCACACCGACGTGTAAGGCTCGCCCAGCGGATAGCGGTTCACCACCAGCCGGTCAACGCTGCCGTCGGCCTTGCGGTGGAAGGCCAGCAGCGTGGTGCGGCGCGCGGCGAAAGTGGGCTGCGGCACCAGCGTGAAATAGACCGGGTCTTCGGCGTACTCCCGCGACAGCACCAGCCACATATCGATGTCGGTTTCGGCCATCAGCTCGGGAAGCAGCGTCTGCAGGCGTTCGGTAAGGATGCGGTTCTCCACCGCCACGCGTTCGCGGGCCGGCAGCACGGCGGGCTCACCCTGCAGCACGCGGCCTTGGTCGAACGGGGCGGCGGTGGTGCAGGTGGTGGCGAAAACCAGCAGGCAGGTCGCGAACACAACGCAATAGCGCATCTTGGCCAGGCTCCATCGGGACTGCCGCATCATAGCCATCCCGCGCCTGGCCTTGGCTAGCCCAGTCGCTTCAGGAACTCGATGAGCTGGGCGCGCTGATTGGGCCCCAGGAGCCGCAGCACAGGCAGCAGGCGGCCGATGATCTGCGGCAGCTTTTCCGTCACGGCGCGGCTGTCGCCTGCGGCCAACTGGTCCAGCAGCGGGTCCAGCTGAAGCGGCGGCGCTTTTGCCGCGCCCGCCACGGGCTGGGTCGCGATCGCGATCACCGGCGCGGTGGCGGTGTCCGGTTCGCTCGACGCCGGCAGCGCAGCCGCGACCACCTCGGCCGACGGCACGAGCGCCGGCACCGCCGGAGCGGCGGTGGCCTGCGCCACTTCTGCAGGCGGCGACAGCAGCCCCTCGCACTGGGCCAGCAGCGACTGTGCGGTGGTGTCGCCGTCGAGCTGCGCACCCATCACCGCCGCGGCCAGCACCACCGGGATGGGCAGGCCGGCCTCGTCCACCGGTGGCTGCATCACCAGCTGCTCGCGCAGCCAGCCGATCATCCCCTCCATGCCCGCAGCGTCGCCCGCCGGCAGCGACAGCGCGAAGCCGCCCAGGCCCACGCGCGCGCCAGTGTCTTCCTTGCGGATGCGCGAGCGCAGCAGGCGCGCCACCTGCAGCACAAGCGCGTCGGCGACCGCGCGGCCGTGGTAAAGGAACAGGCGCCGGAAATCGACGATCTCCAGCCGCATCACGCTCAGCCCCGTCTGGTGCCGGCGCGCGAAGGAAATATCCTGCTGCAGCCGATCCAGGAAGCCGGCAAGGTTGCCCAGCCCCGTCAACGCATCCACCGTGGACTGCGCGTGCAGGCGGCGGGTGATGCGCTGGTTGTTGGCGTGCGCCCGGGCGCGGGCCAGCAGGTCCACGGTGGTGAAGGGTTTGGTGATGAAATCGGTGGCGCCCATGTCCAGGGCGCGCATGCGGGCCGCCTCGTCGTTGTCGGCGCCCGTCACCACGATCACCGGCAGCGAGGCCAGGCTGGTGTCTTCGGAGTTGCGGATCCGCTGCAGCAGCTGGTAGCCGTCCAGGTTGGGCATGTTCAGATCAGTGAACACCACCTGGATGCTGGGGTCGGCGGCCAGCTCGGTCCAGGCCAGTTCGCCGTCATCGGCCGTCAGCACGTCGAACTCGTCGCCCAGCATCTTGTGGGCAGCCTTGCGCATCAGCTTGGAATCATCCACAACCAGGATGCGGGCTTTCGCCACGGACTCGGGGTCCATCGGTTCCTCGCTGTGGACAGGGCAATGCGCCAATCTAGTCCAAGTCACGCGTCAGGCCATGGAAACCGGTCACAGATTGCGCTGCCAGCCCCCCCTGTCCACCGGCGTCGGTTTCAAGGGGCAGGCTCCCCGGCCTTTGGCGGAACGTTCATCAAGGGACACCTAGGATGAAGCCAGCACGCTCCCAACCCCAACCAGCGAGGCGAGGTCATGCAGATCCAGATCAATACCGGCGAAAGCGTCAACGGCCGCGAGGCCCTCTACAGTCACGCCGAGAACGTCGTGAAGGATGTTCTCGGACGCTTTGCCGACCATGTCACCCGCATCGAGATCCACATGAGCGACGTCAACGGCCAAAAGGCCGGCGACAAGGACAAGCGCGTACTGATGGAGGCACGCATTGCCGGGCGCCAGCCCCTTGCCGTCACCGAACTGGCGGGCAGCCTGCACCAGGCCATCGACGGTGCCGCCCAGAAACTCAGGCGGACGCTGGACACCACCTTCGGCAAAATGGCCGACAAGCGCCGGGTGCCGGCGCCACCGCTGCCGGCGGACCCGGCCCTGCCCGGCGACGACCCGGTCTGAGCCCTCAGTCGCGCTCTTCGGCCTCTTCGCGGCCCTGCTGGCGGATGATCGCCTCCTGGCGGGCGTCTTCAATCGACTCCATCACCGCCCCCACGTCGGCGCTGGCGTCGTCGAAGATGAAGGCGCCGGTGAGCGCGGTGTCGGGCAGCAGCTCGCCGCGCTCATAAAGCGCCCAGATTTCTTCGCCGTAGTGGGTGGCCAGCAGTTCAGGGGCGAAGCGGCCGAGGCTTGCGCGCAGGTTGTGGACGTCGCGCAGCAGCATGGCGCGGGCGGCGTTGTTGCCCGCTGCGCTCACCACCTGCGGGAAATCGATGATCACCGGCCCTTCGGGCGCCACCAGCACGTTGTATTCCGAAAGGTCGCCGTGGATCAGGCCGATGCAAAGCATCCGCACCACGTCGCGCATCAGTTCGTCGTGGAAGTGCAGCGCCTGCGCGTGCTCAAGCTCCACTTCTCCCAGCCGCGGCGCACTGTGGCCGTCTTCGTCGGTCACCAGCGACATCAGCAGCACGCCGTGGTGGTAACCATGGGGGCGCGGCACCCGCACGCCGGCCTCCACCAGCTGGTAAAGCGCGTCCACTTCGGTGTTCTTCCAGGCCGTTTCCTGCTCGCGTTTGCCGAACTTGCTGGCCTTGCCGATGGCCCGCGCCTGGCGGCTGCCGCGCACTTTGCGGCCTTCCTGGTACTGCACGCGCGCCTGGAAGCTGCGCTGCGCCATGTCCTTGTAGACCTTGGCGCAGATGACTTCCCCGCCCGACCTCACCACGTAAACCGAGGCCTCCTTGCCACTCTTGAGCGGGCGCATCACGTCATCCACCAGACCATCGTCGACCAGCGGCTGCAGGCCAGGGGGAATCTTCATCGGTTCAGTTTTGCGCAGCGGAGGAACCGCATTATGGGGCATCACCGGCCCCTGCCGTGCTCAGGGGGTGTATCCTTGCGGCGCCGGAGCAACCGCCGGCGCGTCCCGCCGTCCCGTCCAACGGGCCTCCGCTTCGCCCCTTCCCTGCGCCACGGCCCGTACCGCGGGTCACCGGCCGCCCCCTCGAGGCGAATCCATGAGCATCGTTTTCCGTGACGACGACCAGCTCGTCGACCCCACCGTTTCCTGCAGCAGCTGCGCGGCCGTGTGCTGCCGCCTGACGGTGGTGCTGATGCCGGACGAAACCCAGCCCGCCCACCTGGTGGACGTGGACCCGCGTGGCCTGGACGTGATGCGCCGCAGCGCCGACGGTTGGTGCGCCGGCCTGGACCGCACCACGATGAGCTGTGGAATCTACGAAACCCGGCCCAGCATCTGCCGCAAGTTCCACATGGGCGGGGCCTACTGCCGCGACGAGCGCAAGACCTACGCCGCCAAGGCCCGCAAGCCGATCCCCATCGTCGCGGTGGGCTGAACCCCCGGCGGCGGCCTCAGGCCGCCGCAAGCTTGGCGCGGGGCGGCAGCGAGTAGCGCAGGATGCGCGCCAGCACACCGCCGTACTGCTTCCAGAACCCGCCCGAGTTGTAGTGCACGCCGTAGCGCGCACAGATGTCGCGCACCTGCGGCGCCATCTGCACGTAGCGCGGCGCCGGCAGGTCCGGGAACAGGTGGTGTTCGATCTGGTAGCTCAGCTCACCGGTCAGCAGGTGGAACCAGGGGCCGCCCTCGAGGTTGCTCGAACCCTGGATCTGCCGCAGGTACCACTGGCCGCGGGTTTCATCCACCACTTCGCGCGGCGTATAGGTTTGCACCTGCTCGGTGAAGTGGCCGCAGAAGATGATGGCGTTGGTCCACAGGTTGCGGATCAGGTTGGCCGCCAGGTTTCCCAGCAGCACGCGCGGCCACTGCCAGAACGCCAGCGCCGGGAACAGCACGTAGTCCTTGAACAGCTGGCGCCCGGCCTTGCGCAGGAACGGCCGCATGCGCTCGCGAAACTCGGCCTTGGGCATGCGCCCCTTCAGGAAGCGGCCAATCTTGATGTCGTGCACCGCCACGCCCCACTGGAAGTTGATCGCCAGCAGCGCGTACCACAGCGGCTGCAGCAGCGTGGCCTTCGACCAGCGCTGCTGGTCGCTCAGGCGCAGCATGCCGTAGCCGAAGTCGTGGTCCTTGCCGATCACGTTGGTGTGGTTGTGGTGTTCGACGTTGTGCGAATGCCGCCAGTGGTCGCCGTCGCAGACGATGTCCCACTCATAGGTGGCCGAATGCAGCGACGGGTCGTTCATCCAGTCGTACTGGCCGTGCATCACGTTGTGGCCGATTTCCATGTTCTCGACGATCTTGGCCGTGGCCAGGGCGATGACGCCGGCAACCCAACTCACGGGTCCCCAGCCGAACATCAGCAGGCTGCGCCCGGCGATGGCGCTGCCCTGCACCAGGCCGCGCACGCGGCGGATGTGGCGGGCGTCGGTGTCGCCCACCTGCTCGAGCACGGACAGGCGCAGCGCGTCGAGTTCGGCTTCAAAGGCGGCCAGCTCGTCGCCGTACAGGCGGGTCTTGGGATTCATTGCGGGGTCCTTGACGGTCATGGCGCGAGTTCCAGGGCGCTTTGCGGGGTGCTGATGCACAGCTGGATCAGTTCTTCGCCCGGACCCGACACCTGGCCGGTGAGCTGGTTGAGCACGGTTCCAGAAAGCTTGCGGCACTGGCAGCTGCGGCAAATGCCGCGGCGGCAGCCGAAGCGGGGGGACAAGCCAGCCTTTTCGGCGCCCTCGAGCAGGCTTTGGCCGCTGGCGACGGTGAAGTCGGCGCCCGACAGCGACACGGCGTGGAAGTCGGCGCCGGGCACGACCGGCGCGGCGCGGCGCCCGAAGCTCTCGCTGGTGAGTTGGCCGGTGAGGCCGGCCCGGGCGTGCATCGACTCCACCACCGCCATGAAGCCATCGGGCCCGCACAGCAGCGTTTCGCGCGTGCTCCAGTCGGGAACCAACGCCTCGATGGCCTCCGGGTCCAGGCGGCCGCTGTCGCCCGACACGTGGGCGTGCCGGCGCAGACCGGGGAGGCGTGCCGCCAGGTCGTCCAGCGCCTGGGCGAACAACAAGTCGCCGGCGGTGGACGACGACTGCAGCAGCACCACGTCGCGTGTGCTGCCGGCGTCCGCCATCGCCTCGAGCAGCGACATCATCGGCGTCATGCCGCTTCCTGCGGCCAGCAGAAGCAGCGGCTGGTGCCCGGTTCGCGGCGCGAAGGCGCCCTGGGCGCGTCCCAGCCGGACCACCTGCCCCGGCTGCAGCGCATGCGCGGCGCCGGAAACGGGACCGTTGTGCTTGCGCTTGATGGTGATGCGCACCAGTCCGTCGGCACGCGGCGCCGAGGAGAAGCTGAAGCAGCGCCCGTGCCGGGCGCCGTTGATGTCCAGCTCCAGCAGCGCGTGCTGGCCCGGCTGGAAGCGGCCGAACCGGCGATTGGGCTTCAGCCACAGGCTGAGCACCCCCGGCGCTTCGTCCACCACCCGGACAACGCGGGCCCGCGACTCCACCAGGGACCAGACCGGGTTCACCGCACCGGCCAGCCGGCTCCAGGCCTCGGGCTGGTTCAGCGGCGCCAGCAGCGGGCTCCGCAGCATCCGGCGAACAGTCGAAAGTCGAGTTTTGGGCTGTTTCGTCGGCATGGCTGAAGGAAGCTACGGTATTTGCGTGAACATATGTTTACCGTAATGGAGCCGAGTTTCAACTCCAATCTTCTAAGCCCTTGTTGCGCCTATACTTCCGGGGCCCGTCCGGGTGATCACCCGAAGGAGCCCCGCTTGGCCGTCAGCCGCTCCACCCCGCCCCGCCCCGATACCGACCCGCCCGTAAGCCGCATGGAGCAGAAAGAGCGCACCCGACTGCGCCTGGTCGAGGCGGCGCTGTCCCTGATCGGCCAGGGCCGCCCGTTCTCCGCGCTTGGCCTGCGCGAGGTGACGCGCGAAGCCGGGGTAGTGCCGGCGGCGTTTTACCGCCACTTCCGCGATCTCGATGAGCTGGGCCTGGCCCTGGTGGAAATGGGCGGCGTCACCCTGCGGCGCCTGCTGCGCGAGGCCCGCCGCGACGGCATCCCGCCCACCGACATGCTTCGCGGCTCGGTGCTGATCTACAAACGCTTCGTCGAAGACCGGCCGCTGGTGTTCCGCTTCATCGCCGGTGAGCGCGGCGGCGGATCGCGCGTCATCCGCGAAGCCATCCGCACCGAGGAAAGCCACTTCGCCTCGGAAATGGCCCAGGACCTGCGCACCATCGGCACCCTGCCCGACCTGTCCAGCGCCAGCCTGCAGATGATCTGTGGCCTGGTGGTGACCACGATGCTCAACGCCGCCTCGGACATCCTTGACCTGCCCGCGGGGCAGCCCAAGCGCGAACAGGAGCTGGTGGCGAACTTCGTGCGCCAGCTGCGGGTGATCTTCCTGGGCGCAGCGCGCTGGCGCGAACGATGAGCCCACGCGCCGCACGCGGCGACGCGGTCGCCATGCGTGCACCTGTCTGTGAGCAAAATGGTCGCGCCGCAAAAGGTGCGTAATCCCTGCCGGCGTGTCTAGACTGCAGACACCTCCCGTCAGGAAAGGTACGACCATGGCCAGCAAGAAGAAGACCCCGACCAAGAAAGCAGCCAAGAGCACCGCCGCCAAGAAGGCGGCCAAGAAAACCACGAAGAACGCGGCAAAGAAGACAACCCAGACCGCATCCAGCAAGGTGCCGGCGAAGGCCGCGAAGAAAACAAGCAAAAAGGCCACGAAGAAAGTAGCGAAGCCGGCCGCAACCAAGGCTGCCAAGAAGCCGACCAAGAAGATCGCAAAGAAGTCCGCGGTGAAAAAGGCCGTGGCACCGGCCAGGAAGAAGGCCGCAAAGAAGTCCGCGGTGAAAAAGGCTGCCCCGCCGGCCAGCAAGAAGGCTGCCAAGAAGACCGCCCGCAAGACCGCCGCGACCGGCAGCGCCAGGAAGCCGGCCAAGAAAGTCGCAACGAAGGTTGCGAAGAAGGTCGCGAAGAAGCCCACCAGGACGCCCACGGCTGAAATGGCCGCCGTACCGGCAGCGAAGAAAGCCACCAGGAAGTCCCCGTCCACTCCGGCGCCGGCGCCCGAGCCGACCGCGCACGCGCCCCTGCACCCGATGGGAACACCCCACGTGGGTCCCACGCCGGTGGTTTCGAGCAAAGCGCATGTGCCGCTGGTCAGGGAAATCCCTGGCCGCCACACGTCCCAGGTGAAACGCGCCAACTGGCAGCGCAATATCAACCGCAAGATTCCCTGAGAACCGGGCCCGGGGGGGGAAAGGGCCCCCCCCAGGCCGGAAGGCGGGGCCCCCCGGGGTA
>NZ_JAIBFH010000261.1 GCF_019459675.1 Arenimonas sp. | reverse complement strand
CGCCAGCTGCAGCAGGCGGCCGCGCCAGGGCGGCGCGCCGGCCAGTCGGTCGGCCAGGGCGGGCTGTGCACGCGGATCGCCGGCCAGGGAAAGCAGCAGGGGCTCAAGCGCGGTGAACAGCGCCGGGTTCACCCGCAGCATCAGGTCCAGGTTGGCCATGGCCGCGGGCAGGTCGCCCTGGGCCAGGTGGTAGTCCAGCATCCAGGCCTGGCTGAGTGCGTCGCGCGGCGTGCGCTGGGCGGCCACGGCATACAGGCGCGCGGCCTGGTCGCGGTTGCCCTGGGCTTCGGCCAGGCCGGCCAGTACGCGGTAGCTGCGGCCGTCCAGCGGGTTAGCGCGCAGCGCGCGGCGGGCCATTTCGGCCGCGGCCGGGTGCTGCGCGGGGTCGGCCGCCAAACGCCGCGCCTGTTGGTACAGGGCTTCGGGGTGGTCGCTGCGCCAGGCCAGGGCGCGGGCCGGGTCGGTAAGCGCGAAGTGGTCGGCCACGCCCGCGGTGACGGCGCGGCCGCCCAGCCACACCAGCGCGCCGGTGGCCAGGGCCAGCAGCAGGTAGCGGCCGCGGCCACGCAGCACCGCGCTATTCATGCCGCACCTTGCTGATCCTGAGCTCGCCGTTTTCGCGGCGCAGGGTGAAGCGGATGGCGCCACGGGTGGTGCTGCCGGGCAACACGCGGCCTTCTTTCACGAAGGCTTCGTAGGTGGCCAGCACCACCACTTCGTTTTCGCGCTCCACCCAGCCGCTGGGCCACAGGGTCAGCCGACGCTCGCGCGATTTCGCAAACAGCGACTGGTAGTCGTAGGCAATGGCGTCGCGACCGCCGCGGTTGTTGACGGCGTCGCGGGTGAACAGCGCCATCAGCTGCTGGATGTTGCCCGCGGTGTAAGCGTCGGTGAACTGCGACAGCAGTGCGCGGGCGCTTTCCTGCGGGATGACGCTGGATTGCGCGACGGGGGCGGCTTGCGGCGCCGTGGCCGGAGTGCTGGCCATGGCGGTGGCGGAAACGGATGCCGGTGCGGGTTCGGGCGCAGGCCGCGCGGGAGGTGCAGCGGACGCGAGCTGCGTCGCTGTCGCAGGGTTGGCACGCACCGGCGGCGGCATCGCGGTGCGGGACAAGAGAGGCGGCTGGTCGGCGGGCCACGGCGGCGGCGGCCCAAGGGCTGACGGCCCGGGCACCAAGGCCACAGGCGCGGGCACATCCGCGGCTGCGGGCGCTTCGGGCACGGCCGGTTCGGGCAAGGGGCTCTGGGCCACCGCCGGCGCGGGCGCCCACGCGGTAGGCGTCGCCTCCCCCGCAGGCGCGGAGGCGTGCACTGCCCGCGGGCCTCCACTGGCTTTTTGCTGCTGGGCGTACCACAGCAGCGCCACCAGGCTTACCGCGGCCAGCGCCAGGCCGCCCAATACGAAGGCCGGCAGGTGGCGGGCCGTGCGGGCCGAAACGATGGGCGCCATGGCCGGGGTTTCGCGGGAAATGCGCGCCAGCCGGGCGGCGGCCAGCACGGTCAGGTTTTTTGCCGCGTCGGGGGGCTCGCTGCCGCCGGGCATCGGCGGCTCGGCGTCCGCTTCGGCGCCCGCATCCACCGCATCGCCCTCGCCCGCCAGCGCGCCGCCGCGCCGCAGCGCCTGCCAGGCGCGGGTGACGCGGTCGGAATAAACGCTGTCCCAGTCGTCGTCGTTGCGGTCGGGATGCAGCCAGCGGATCAGCCAGTGGAAGTGTTCGCGGATGCGCGCCGCGGGCGCGTCGGGGTTCACGCCCAGCACGCGGTGGGCGTCGGCTTGCGCGGTGAACATCACCTGCTGCACGAAGAACACCGCGGCCTCCACCACGCGCTGCGGTGATTCGCCGCTGGCCTCGGCGCTCTGCGCGGCCTGGGCGGCGTCGCCCGCGGCCAGGCGCAGCAGCTCAATCACGTCATCGGGCAGCGGGCGCTGCGGCGCCTTCGCCAGCAGCGCCGGCGTGCGGTAATAGGCCAGGGCCTGTTCCAGGGCATGGCTGACGCCCGGGCTCACCGACGTCCCAGTTTCTTGGGCTCTTCCTTGCCGCCGTACGAATAGTAGTTGTACGCGCCGTAGCCATAGCCGTGGCCCGCATGCTTGCTGCTGAACTTGGTCAGCAGGCCGCCCACCACGTGCGCGCGCGCCGCCAGCAGCCGCTTGAGCGCATTGCGGCCAACGGTGATGCGCGTTTCGCCCGCTTCCACCACCAGCAGCGTGCCGTTGGCCAGGTTGGCCAGGATGGGCGCATCGGCCAGGCCCATCACCGGCGGGCCGTCGATGATCACCTGGTCGAATTTCTCGCGCGCGATGGTGATCAGGCTCAGCATCTTCGGGCCCATCAGCAGCTCCGCCGGGTTGGGCGGCAGCGGGCCGGTGGCCATGAACATCAGGCCGGGGGTGTCGGTGAGCTTGATGACTTCGGTGGCCCTCACCGCGCCGGCGAGGTAATTGCTCAGGCCCGCGCTGTTTTCGGTGCCCAGCAGGCGGTGCAGCGACGGGTTGCGCAGGTCGGCGTCGATGATCAGCACGCGCTTGCCCAGCTGCGCGAAGTTCTGCGCCAGCGTCAGCGCCGTGGTGGACTTGCCTTCCGCCGGCGTGGAGCTGGTGACCAGCAGGCTGCGCGGCACGCCGCTGTCGGTGGCGAACTGCAGCGCAGTGCGCACCGAACGATAGGACTCGGCGAACGCCGAGCGCGGGTCTTCCATCGCCTTGGCCGGGGTCATGGGCAGCTTCAGCAGCGGGATGACGCCCAGCACCGACAGGCCCAGCTGCTTCTCGACGTCTTCGGGCGACTTCAGGGTGTCGTCCAGGTATTCGAACGCCAGCGCCAGCAGCACGCCCAGCATCAGGCCGGCCAGCAGGCCCAGGGCCAGGTTGCGGGTGAGGCTGGGCTTGAACTTGTAACCGCTCAGCGCGCGATCGACGATGCTGATGTTGTTGTTGCTGACGCCGGCGGCCACGCCGATTTCCTTGTAGCGCTGCAGCAGGCCGTCATACAGCTGGCGGTTGGTGTCCACTTCGCGCTTGAGGATGTTGTACTGGATGGACCGGCTTTGCAGGTCCAGCACGTCGGTCTTCACCAGCGTCATCTGTTCTACCAGCAGGCGCTCTTGTTCCTGCGACGCCAGGAACTCGGCCTGGATGGCCGACTTGATGCTGCCCACTTCGGCGCCGATCTGGCGCTCGATCTCGTCTATCTGGCCCTTGAGCTGCACCATCAGCGGGTAGCCGGGCTTGTACAGGCGCAGCTTGTCCTGGTATTCGGCCAGCAGCTTGCCGCGGTTTTCCTGCAGACCCTTGATGATGGACGCCTCGCCGATTTCGCCCAGCAGCACGCTGCCGCGCGAAGCCTGCGCCTGGCGCCAGCGGGCTTCGGCCCGGATGCGGTCCTGGCGCGCCTGCGAAAGCGCGGCGTTCAGCGACCCCAGGTCCTGTTCGCTCAGGCTGCCGCTGCTGTCGCCGGTGCCGACGATCTGTTCCTTCTGCGCGAACGCCACCAGCTCGCGCTCGGAATCTTCCAGCTTCAAGCGCAGTTCCTGCAGGCGGTCTTCCAGGTACGTCTTGGCGTAAGCCGACGAATCGAAGCGGCGCTCGAGGTTGGAGGCGATGAAGGCTTCGGCCAGGGCGTTGGCCGCCCGCTGCGAGAATTCCCGGTCCGGGGTGTCGAAGTGCAGGCGCACCAGGCGCGAGTTGCGCACCGGTTCAACGGTGAGGCTGCCCATGATCAGACCGGTGGCCGCGGCTTCTTTCGAAGCCAGCTCCGACTCACTCACTTCGTCGGGGTCGGCGTCGCTGCGCGACACCAGGCCGCGCAGGGTGGCCCAGGGTGACGGCGGCGACAGTCGGGCCAGGGTTTCGCCTTCGGCCACGCCCAGCTGCGAGGCCACACGCTGGGCCAGGGCCCGGCTTTTCAGCAGTTCGTACTGGGTTTGGTAGAAATCGGCGCTCGCACCGCCTTCCACCGGCGACACGCCCTCCACGTCCACCACCCTGATGGTGTCGCGCTCGATCTGCAGCGACGTGGTGGCGCGGTAGATCGGCGTCATCAGCAGCGTGCCCACCAGGCTGGCCGCCAGCACGATGCCCAGCGCGCCCAGCACGGTCCAGCGCCGCTTCACCAGGATGCGCCAGTAGCTGAGCAGGTCGATTTCGTCGCCGTCGGATGCGTTGTCCTGCGTGCGCAGGTCCAGGCTCAGCGCCTGGCTGTGCGCGGTGGCCAGGGCCTTGCGGCGCTGTTCGTCCTGCGTGGCCGGCAGCTGCCGGTCGTCGGGCTGGCCCGGTTCCATCTGGTTGGACATCAATGCATTCCCTGGCCGTCAGCCGATCAGTACACGCGGAACAGGTTGAACACGGGAATTGTTTCGAGGATGCGGCGCAGGCCCATCTTGGCGCCGGACTGGTCCACCACCACGATGTCGTCGCCGTAGATCTGCGGGTCCACGGCGTCGCCGCTGCGGATCTGCTCGAGGTCGAACACCGCGGCCATCTTCTTGTTGTCCACCGTGCGGAACACCACCACGCCCTGCAGGTTGGCCAGTTCGGTGGGGCCGCCGCCGGTGGCCAGCGCCTGCAGCAGCGAGGTCTTGCCGGTGATGGGGTAGATGCCGGGCTTGGCGATGGCGCCTTCCAGGGTGATGCGCTGGCTGGAGAATTCCTTCACGAACACGCTCACCTGCGGGGCCTGCAGGTATTCACCCGACAGCTTGGCGGCGATGGCGGCTTCGAGCTCCTGCACGGTGCTGCCGCCGGCCTGCACCACGCCGATCAGGGGCAGCGAAATCTGGCCGTTGCTGTTCACGCGCACGGTGCGGTTGAGGTCGTTGACCTGGAATACGCTCACTTCCAGCAGGTCCTGCGCGCCCACGCGGTAATCGCTGGTGCCGGTGTAGGCACCCGACGTGGCGCGGGTGTCGGGGGCGCCCAGTTCGGTGGTGGCCGTAACCGCACGCGCGGTGCCGCTGCGCACCGAATCGCTGGTGGACGCGCCGCAGGCGGCCAGGGCCAGCGCCATCAGCAGCAGGGCGAACGTCCGGAACATGGAACAGGTCATGGCGACTCCTGGGGGTCCGGGCGGGACATTATGCGGTGCCAAACAGGCGCTGCCAAAGACCGGCGCCGCGCTGGGGCGCACGCGCACGTTCGGGAAGAGGCGGAAGCTGGCCCGGCGACACGTCGTCCAGGATGCCCTGCGGGCGGGTCAGCACCAGGTGCGTGGCTTCTTGCGCGCCCACGCGGGCGGCCGCCGCGTCGCGGGCTTCGGCCAGCAGCGGCGGGCGCTTGTCCACGTGGTGCGCGTCGGTGGCCAGGATGTGCACCTGGCCTTCGTCGATCATGCGTTCGGCCCAGTATTTGGGCCGGCGGCCGAAACGACCCGTCAGGCTGCCGGCCGTGACCTGCATCCACGCGCCCTGCTTCACCAGTTCACCGAACACGCTGTAGTGGGTTTCGATCCAGCTCAGGCGCTCGGGGTGGGTGATTACCGGCACGATGCCGGCCGACATCAGGGCGAAAACGGATTCGTCGAAGCGCGGCGGCGCCACGTGGTGCGGCGGCTCCAGCAGCAGGTAGCGGCTGCCGTTGAGGGTGGGCACGCGGCCCGCGCGGATGCTGCCCAGCAGGTCGGGCGCCAGGTGGGTGTCGGCGCCGGTGCCCAGCTGCAGCGGGATGCCGGCCTGCGCCAGGGCCAGGCGCAGGGCGTCCACCGCGGCGCTGATGCCGGCCTGGTTGTTCTCGTAAAGGCCCGGATAGATGTGCGGCGTGCAGGCGGTGAACGTGATGCCGTCGGCCACCGCGCAGCGGGCCATGGCCAGTGAGACGTCCAGCGTGGCGGGGCCGTCGTCGATGCCGGGCAGCAGGTGGCAGTGCAGGTCGATCATCAGTGGGCCTGGGATTCCGTGGCGTCGACGCTGGGGCCCGGGCTGCGGGCGTTGCGCCAGCGTGCCAGCCTGGCGACCGCGCGGGGGTAATCGCAGCTGAACACGTACCAGCCCGCCAGCATCGCCAGGAAGGCCAGCACCACCAGCGGCCGGTACACGCCCAGCTTCACCGCCACTGCCGCGGCCACGCCCAGCACCAGCGATCCACCGGCAATGATGGCCACCACGGCGCTGGCGCGGAAACCCGCGTCCAGCAGCATGTGGTGCATGTGCTGGCGGTCGGCCGCGAACGGCGACCGGCCTTCGCGCCAGCGCCGGATCATCAGCGCCACGCAGTCGATCAGCGGCAGCGACAGCGCCCACGGCCCCAGCACCGGGGACACCGGGTGCTCAACCCCGTGCGACAGCCGCACCGAAAAGTAGGCAATGGTGAAACCCAGCAGCATGCTGCCGCCGTTGCCCAGGAAAACCCGGGCCCGCGGCTGCCAGGGCAGGCGCGCGTTCCACACCAGGAAGCCCAGCACGGCGGCGGCCACGGCCAGCGCACGCTCGGCCACGAGGGCATCGCCGGCGTACAGGCCGAAGCAGGCATACAGCACCAGCGCCACCACCGACAGGCTGCCGGCCAGGCCGTCCACGCCGTCGGCCATGTTCAGCGCATTGATCACGCCCACCACGATGAACACGGTGAAGGGCACCGCCAGCCAGCCCATGTTGGCGCCGGTGAATCCGAACACGTCCTGCAGGTTGGTGGCCACCAGGCCACCCACCAGCGCCATCATCAGCGCGGCCAGTGACTGGGCGCCGATGCGCCAGGTCCAGCGCAGGTCGAAATAGTCGTCCAGCTGGCCCACCAGTACCAGCAGGCCGGCGCCCGCGATGAACACCCAGGTGCGCAGGCTGACATCGGACTCGAACAGCAGGAAGGCCGCCACCACCACCCCGTAGATGACCAGGCCACCGATCACCGGCATGGCGCAGCCGTGATCTTTGCGGCCGCCGGGATGGTCCACCAGGCCGAAGCGGCGCGCCAGGGGCAGCATCAGCGGCAGGGCCAGCACGGACAGCGCCAGGCAAAACCCGATGCGCTGCCAGGCCAATGCGTCCAGCTGCTGGAAGATATCGGTATAGCCCATGCAAAAACGTCCATCTGAAGTTGATTGTGAAGTGACTCACGTAGATGGATACGCAAATAGCTGCAGTTCCGGCCACGGTCTGTAACAAGCCACTGGATACCGGCGTATGGCCTAGGCCCGCAACAGGTTGCAATGATATCCGTACGATCAAGCTACGCCAGAGTTGCCCACGCGATATGTTCGCCAGCGCACACTTCGAAGCACCATGCGGGGCGCGCCTGGGCGAAAAGCGCCCACATCAAGAGGAATTGCCGTGGTCAACACGCTGTCACAGCTGGGAGTGATGATTGCCGGTTTGTACCTGGCCGGCCTGGGCGCCGTGGCGCTGGCCAGGCCGGACGCCGCGTCGCGCTTTCTTCTGGCGTTCGTGGGCTCCGGGCCGCTGCACTACCTGGAGCTGGTGGTCCGCATCGTGCTGGGACTGGCCTTCGTGCAGCAGGCGCCGGGCATGATGCTGCCGGCCGTTTTTTCTGCGTTCGGCTGGCTGCTGGTGATGACCTCGGCGGCCCTGCTGCTGGTGCCCTGGCAGTGGCACCGGCGCTTCGCCGAGCGCACGGTGCCGCAGGCGCTGCGCTTTCTGCCGTTGATCGGGGTGTTGTCGCTGCTGTTGGGCGGCCTGGTGCTGGCGGCGGCGCT
>NZ_JAIBFH010000240.1 GCF_019459675.1 Arenimonas sp. | reverse complement strand
TCGCCCCCAATGGGCGCCTTGCTCCCGACTCCCCCAATTGTACGGAATCAAACACCATGGCCCTCGAATTTCGCCTGAACCCCCTCGCGCCCGCCTCCGCCGACACCGACTGCGTCGTGGTCGGCATCTTCGGCGACGGCGGCCTGTCGCCCTCGGCCCAGGCCATCGACCAGGCCAGCGGCGGCAGGCTGGCGGCGCTGGTGGCGCGCGGCGACGTGTCGGGCAAGACCGGCCGCACCACCCTGCTGCCCGACCTCGGCGGCGTGAAAGCACCGCGCGTGCTGGCCGTGGGCCTCGGCGACGCCGCGAAATTCGCGGTGCCGCAGTACCTCAAGGCCGTGGCCGACGCCGTGCGCGCGCTCAAGTCGGGACCGTCGTCCCGCGCGCTGCTGACCCTGGTCGAACTGCCCGTGCCGGGCCGCGACGCCGGCTGGAACCTGCGCCAGGCGGCCATCGCCGCCGACCACGCGGCCTACAGCTACAGCGCCAAGCGCAGCAAGGCCGGCGATGAAGGCCTCAAGACCCTGGTGCTGCCCGCCGACGACGCCGCGCGCACCGACTTCGAGCACGGCGTGGCGATCGCCGCCGGCGTCGAACTGGCGCGCGAACTGGGCAACCTGCCGCCCAACATCTGCAACCCGGCCTACCTGGCCGACACCGCGCGCACGATTGCCGCCGACCACGCCAACGTGGCCGTGGACGTGCTTGAGCGCGCCGACATGGAAAAGCTGGGCATGGGCTCGCTGCTGGCCGTGGCGCGCGGCTCGGCCAATCCGCCCAAGCTGATCGTGCTCACCTACACCGGCGCCGGCGCGGCCAAGCCGCACGCGCTGGTCGGCAAGGGCATCACCTTCGACACCGGCGGCATCAACCTCAAGGTGCAGGGCGGCATCGAGGAAATGAAGTTCGACATGTGCGGCGCCGCCACCGTCATCGGCACGTTCGCCGCCGTTGCCAAGATGCGGCTGCCCATCAACCTGGTCATGGTCGTGCCGGCGGTGGAGAACATGCCCGACGCCGACGCCTACCGCCCCAGCGACGTGCTCACCGCCATGTCGGGCAAGACCATCGAAGTGGGCAACACCGACGCCGAGGGCCGCCTGATCCTGTGCGACGCGCTGACCTACGTGCAGCGCTTCGAGCCGCAGGCCACCGTGGACGTGGCCACGCTCACCGGCGCCTGCGTGGTGGCCTTGGGCAAGTTCGCCGCGGGCCTGATGAGCAAGCACGACGACCTGGCCACCGAGCTGCTGGACGCCGGCGAATCGGTGTTCGACCGCGCCTGGCGCCTGCCGCTGTGGGACGAGTACCAGACCCAGCTCGAGTCCGCCTTCGCCGACGTCTACAACATCGGCGGCAAGAACGCCGGCGCCATCACCGCCGGCTGCTTCCTGGCCCGCTTCACTGAAGGCCAGCGCTGGGCCCACCTGGACATCGCTGGCGTGGCCAACGGCGACGGCCGCAAGGGCATGGCCTCGGGCCGCCCGGTCGGCCTGCTGACGCAGTGGCTGATCGACCAGGCCGGCTGAGATGGCCCGCGCCGATTTCTACCTGATCGGCAAGCCGCGCTTCCGCGACCAGCCGCTGCTGCTGGTGTGCGAGCTGGCCCGCAAGGCCAGCGACGCGGGCCTGCCGATGCTGGTGCTGTGTGCGTCGGCGGCGCAGGCCGAACAGTTGGACGACCTGCTGTGGTCGTTCGACCCCGACGCCTACGTGCCGCACCAGATCGTCGGCGCCGACGAAGACGAGGAAGAAGTGCCTGTGCTGCTGGCCGCGCCCGAGCACGACGTGGCGCTGCGACCGATGGTGCTCAACCTGCGCGAAGCCGCGGTGCCCGACGGCTTCGAGCGCGTGCTGGAAGTGGTGCCGGCCGACGCGTCCGCGCGCGGGCCGCTGCGCGAGCGCTGGAAGCAGTACGTGGCGCGCGGGCTGGAAGTGGCCAAGCACGACATGTGAACCGGGATTCGCCGCGCAGCCGCGTGGCGAACAACGGCTACCTCGACGCGAGCACCGATTCCACTGCGTCGATGGCACGCGGCACGCCGTCGGTCAGCACCTCATGCCCGTCCCTGGTGACCAGCACGTCGTCCTCGATGCGGATGCCGATGCCCTGCCATTTCGACGGCACGCCCTTGGTGCCCGGTGCGATGTAGATGCCCGGCTCGATGGTGAACACCATGCCCGGCTCAAGCTCGCGGAACTCGCCGGCGACCTTGTATTCGCCCACGTCATGCACGTCCAGGCCGAGCCAGTGGCCGGTCTTGTGCATGTAGAACTTCTTGTACGACTCACTGGCCAGGGCCTGCTTGAGCGTGCCCTTGAGCAGGCCCAGCGACAGCAGCCCCTCGGTGATCGTGGCCACCGCTGCGTCGTGGCCGGCGATCCACGGCTTTCCCGGGCGCGCCTGCGCCATGGCTGCTTCCTGCGCGGACAGGACCACGTCGTAAAGCGCGCGCTGTTCGCTGGAATAGCGGCCGTTCACCGGCCAGGTGCGGGTGATGTCGGAGGCGTAATTGGCAAACTCGGCGCCGGCGTCGCACAGCAGCAGGTCGCCGTCGGCGGTGGGTGCATTGTTGTCGCGGTAGTGCAGCACGCAGCCATTGGCGCCCGAACCGACGATGGGCTCGTAGGCCGCCACGGCATTGTTGCGGCGGTAAACATACTGCAGCGCGGCTTCGACCTCATATTCTCGGCCGCCAATGCGGGTGGCGCGCATCGCCGCCAGCTGGGCCTCGCAGGCGATGCGGGCCGACTGGCGCATCAGCTTCAGTTCGCCCGGGCTCTTGAACAGGCGCAGTTCGTGCAGCAGGTGGCCCAGCTCGAGGAACTCATGCGGCGGCTGCGCGCCGTGCCGCACCTGCGAGCGCACGCGGTTCACCCAGCCGATCAGCTTGAGGTCGAACTCGGTGTCGCGGCCGAAATGGTAGTAAACCCGCGACCGTCCTTCCAGCAGGCCGGGCAGGATCTCGTCGAGGTCGGCAATGGGATAGGCGTCGTCGAAACCGTGCGCATCCACCGCCCCCTCGGTTCCGGCGCGCGGGCCGTCCCAGGTTTCGCGCTCGGGGTCGCGCTCGCGGCAGAACAGCAGCGCCTCGCCGTGCTTTCGGCCCGGCACCAGCACCAGCACGGCTTCGGGCTCGGCGAAACCGCTGAGGTACCAGAAGTCGCTGTCCTGGCGGTAGGGGTAGTGCGTGTCGTGGCTGCGCACGCGCATCGGCGCACTGGGCAACACCAGGATGGCGTCGTCGTCGGCCATGCGCATCAGATGCTTGCGGCGGCGGGCGAATTCGGCGGGCTTGATCATCGCCGCGGCGTCAGTTGAGCTTGCGGCGGTGGCGCGGGCCCAGCACGCAGTCGCTGTGCATCAGCAGGGCCGCCACGCGGATGAACTCCGACACCTCCTCCAGCGCCTCTTCGTCGGCTTCCGGGTCCTCGTAGCTCAGGTCGCTGGCGGCAATGCGGGCGATGTCGCCCAGCGCCTCTTCCGACTCCTCGGACAGCGGCGGCTTGGCGCCCGCGGCCAGGCCGAACCCGCCCAGGAAGCCCCGGCACCAGGCCACCAGGCCGTCGCCGCGCTCGCTGACCGGACGCTCGTCTTCGGGCAGCAGAAGCTCGAACTCGAAGTCGGGCGAATCAAGCTGGCGGGTGCTGGCCGCATACAGCTGGTCCACCGCGCCATTCGCCTCGGGCGGCGACAGCAGCGGATCGGACATGACCTGGGCGAACCAGCTGGCGCGGTCGTGCCGGCCACCGCCGGACAGGTAGCCGCACAGCGAGCCGTGCAGTTCACAGGCGTCAAGGCTGGCCTCGAGGGCCTGCAGCTCGGCGACGACGGCGGCGTAGGGGGGAAGCTGGGCTTCGGACATGGGTTTCCTGCCTCGGGGGTGCCCGCATTCTATCAAGCCGGGGCGGTCCCTCGTGCTGGCCGCTTGTGGCCTTTGTGGAGCCACCCTACACTCCCTAACCAGCACGGATCGAGACAGGGGACCTCCGGGCCAAATGGCGCTGTGGCGAAATCATGGCAAGTTTCCGGCGGTCCGCGCAGCGGCAACCGGCGCGATAGCCATGGCTTTGCCTGCGGTGGCCGCGGCCCAGGCCGTCGGCCCGTCCCCCGGTTTCCTGCTCCAGCTGGTCCTGTTCACCATCGCCATCGCGCTGGGGTGGCTGCTGTGGCGCGTACGCAGCGACCGCCTGCGCCAGGAAACCTCCCTGCTGGGCGAAATCCGTGAGCGCGAAGAGCGCCTCAACCTTGCCCTGGGGGGATCGGGCGACGTGTTCTGGTACTGCAACATCCGCGACAGCACCCTGTACCGCCTGGGCGCCAACCAGCTGCTGGGACAGGGCAGCCGCGAGGAGTTGAGCACC
>NZ_JAIBFH010000234.1 GCF_019459675.1 Arenimonas sp. | reverse complement strand
CACCATGAACCCGAACAGGCCGTGGCGCCGGGGTCCGGGTGGTTCGGCGAGCCACACTGCGAGCGGCACGTAGATTGGCCACAGCACATGCGAGAAGAGGGAATACACCTGCGTCGCCGGCCCGAGCAGTCCATGAATCGTGCCATTGAGACTCAACCACACCAGTCCCTCCAGAGCCTGCTGAATCGCGAACAGGACCGGGATGGCGGCCACGGCCTGGTCCCCGGGTCGCTCAACCCGACGCAGGGTCAGCGCACCGATCCCCAACAGGACGGCGCTGGCGGTGAAACTGGCGGTCGCGGAAAAGCACATGGGCAGATCCTTGCTGGTGGGGAGTGGCATTCAATTGATTGTGGGGTATCGGTTCGGATCGCGACATCGCGCGAACTCGCCACCTACCGGCGTTGAGATCCAACGCTTGCGCATCCTCCTCAGTCTCCTGCCCCCGGCGTGATCGCACCGGTCGCGTGGACGATCACGGGCGGTCGCACCTGACCCACCAGCTCGCCAATGGCGGCCTGGCAGGCTCGTGGCTGGCGAAGCCAGGGATGGTGGTCCGCCTCGAGCTCGAGTAGCGCCCATTCGGGGCGGTGGCGATGCAGGGACCGAATACGACTGATCGGAGCCGTCCTGTCGTCCCGCCCGTGGATACAGACCACCGGCAGGTCCGGGGGCAATGCGGCCGCATCGGCCGCGCTGTCGTGCCGGTAGATGACATTCCACAACGACGTGGCGGAGCTCATGGCGTTGTGTTGGACGAGGTCTTGCGCCACCACCCGCGGGACATCGCGTATCAGGTGCGGCAGCAGGCCGCGGGCCACGCGCCGCGTCACCACGCAGGCGAGCATGGTCGCCAGCAGGTTGGTGTAGATCCAGCCCCCCGGTTGCTGGCGAAACCAGGTCGCGGCATCGTCGCGCGAACCAAACTGCGGCAATCCAATCAGGACCAGGCCCTGGACGCTGGCCGGGTGCCGCGCGGCAAAGGCCAGCGCCAGCGCCGCACCCAACGAATGTCCGACCAGGACCTGGGGCCGCGAACTGCACAGAGTGCGCCGGAGCGCTTCCAAGTGGCGTGCCACCGTGTAGCGGCACCATGGCCGGGGAGAGGCGCCGAAACCGTACAGGTCGACCAGTTGCGTGTGGATGCCCGGAAAAACCGGCGGCACGGGCGTGGACTGCCAGTAGCGCGCGGTTCCTCCCAGCCCATGCAGAAAGACGACGGAGGTGTCCCCCGCGCCCAGGTCCACCGTATGCAACCGGCGCACGCCGTGGTGCGCGCCCTGCTCAGCGAAACCGGGCAAGTCTCGGCTCACGGCGCAGCGGTCCTCCGCGTGGTCAGTGGGGCGCCGGGACGGGCGCCGCGCTCACCAGAGCCTGCTGCAGTCGCGCCTCGATATCGGACGGCAGCGAGGTCTTGAGCAGGCGCCCGCCCGTGCCCTCGAGCTCAGCGATCACCTTGTCGGTGGTCATCGACCGGACGAGCACGAACAAGGCCGAACAGCAGGGCTCGACCTCGACGCTCAATTCGCGGATGAACGCATCGTCGATGCCGTAGTCGCTTTGCCGGCCCGCCAAGGCGCCGAGTCCGGCGCCGCCCAGTCCGCCCACGGCCAGGCCCAGCGGCCCGGCGAAGATGACGCCGACCAACAGGCCCCAAAAGGCCCCGGTCGCGGCGCCCGCCGAGATCAGGTTGACGGATTGTTGCAAATGAAGTTTGCCATCGGCGTTTCGGCGCACGATCACGGCATCCTCCAGCGCGATCAGGTATTCCCGCTGCAGGTCTTGCAGTCGCGCCAGGGTCTTGGCTGCGGCGTCTTCCTGATGCTTGTAGATCACGGCAATGAGGGTATTCATGGGCGGACTCCGGTGGGGTGGGTGAATGGTGGCGCGGGTGGAACGGTCAAATCGTTCAAGGGAGGGCTCAACGAGGCGCGACATAGCCGCCGGGCACGCCCCGCGGGGAAAGCACGAGTTGCCAGAGCTGACACTGGCGCTCCCGGAAGGTCGCCATGCTGGCGGCCAAATAGAACCGCCACATGCGCCGGAAGCGCGTGTCGTAGCGCGCCGAGAGGCGGTCCCAGGCGGCCTCGACGTTGTCGCGCCACGCCTGCAAGGTCCGGTCGTAGTCGGGCCCCAAGCTGTGCCAGTCCTCGAGCACGAACCGGCCTTCGCTGGCGGCCGTGATCTGGGCGGCCGAGGGCAGCATGGAGTTGGGGAAGATGTAGCGCTCAATCCACGGATCGGTGCGATTGGTCGAGACATTCGTGCCGATGGTGTGCAGCAACATCAATCCGTCGGCCGGCAGGCACTGGGCGGCCAGGTCGAAGTAGTGGCGGTAGTTGCGCACGCCGACGTGTTCGAACATGCCGATCGAGAAGATGCGGTCGACGGGCTCCTGGAAGTCGCGGTAGTCCTGTACCCGGATCTCGATCGGCAGGTCCCGGCACAATTCGCGGGCGTAGGCCGCCTGCTCGCAGGAGATGGTCAGCCCGATGCCGTGGATGCCATAACGCTCGGCGGCGAACCGGAGCGCTTCGCCCCAGCCGCAGCCGATGTCGAGCACGCGCTGACCCGGGGTCAACTGCAGCTTCCGGCAGACCAGGTCGAGCTTGGCCTCCTGCGCCGCGTCCAGGGTTTGGGCGCGACGCCAGTAGCCACAGCTGTAGACCAGGCGCTTGCCCAGCATCGCGGCGTAGAGGTCGTTGCCCAGGTCATAGTGGCGCTCGCCCACGGTGACGGCGCGACGCCGCGTTTGGGCGTTGATCAGCCGCGCCCGCACGGCGGCCCAACGATCGGCCCACCCCACCACCTGGTGATTCAACCGGGCGCGCAACAGCCGCGCCAGCAAGGCATCGAGGGCGGGTGCGTCCCAGTCCCCGTCCATGTAGGACTCCCCCAGCCCCAGCGAGCCCTGCGCAAGTACCCGGGCAAAGAAGCGCGGGTCATGCACCTGCAGGTCCCACGGCTGATCGCCATCGAGCGTCACCTCGGCCCGCGCCAACAGCGCCGCGACCCGGTCGCGAAGCGCGCGGTCACCCCGGGACAACGTCCGCTGCGGCGCGCTCGCCCGGCTCACGGCGTTTGCTCCGCCAGCGCCGCCAGCGCCGCCAACGCCAGCTCCTGCTCTTCGTCGGCCCGGACAACGAACACCGAGATCGCCGCGCCGGCCGCGTGGATCTGCGCCACCCCGGCTGCGTTGGCCTCCGGGTCCAGGCGCAGGCCCATCCAGGCCAGATGTTCGGCCACCGCGGCCCGGATCGGCGCGGCGCCATCGCCGATGCCGCCCGAGAACACGATCGCGTCCACACCGCCGAGGCTGGTCGCCATGGCCGCGATGGCCTGCGCGATCCGAAGGGCGTAGTGCGCCCGGGCGTGGCCGGCCGACTCGCTGGGATCGGCCAGCAGTTCGCGCATGTCGCCACTGCCGCCCGACAGCCCCCGCAGGCCGGACTCGCGCCAGAGCAGGTGCTCGATCTGGGGCAGCGGCATGTGCCGTGACTGCGCGAGGTACAGCACGACGCCGGGGTCGAGGCTGCCCGACCGGGTCGCCATCGGCACTCCGTCCAGGGGCGTCATGCCCATGGTGGTATCGACGCTGCGGCCGTTGGCCACCGCGCACAGGCTGGAACCACCGCCCAGGTGCACCAGCACCAGCCGGGCCTGCGCGAGCGCCGGGGCCATCGCCGAGAGTTGGCGCACGGCCGAGGCGAAGGCGAGGCCGTGGAAGCCGTAGCGCATCACGCCAGCCGCATGCAGGCTCGCCGGTACGGGCAGGCGCCGAGCCCAGGGCGCGAGGGTCGCATGCCAACTGGTATCGAAGGCGGCGACTTGCGGCACGCCGGGCCATCGATGGCGGGCGGCATCGATCAGGCGCAGGGCCGGGCCTTGATGCAGGGGCGCCAACGGCGTGAGCGCCGTCAGCTCGGACATTAGCGCCTCGGTGACGCGGGCTGGACCCGGGCGGGCCGCCCCGTGCACGACCCGGTGCGCCACGCGCGTGGGCTGCCCGGCCCCGGCCGGCAGCTGCACCAGCAACTGTGACAGCCAGCGGTCCGCACTGCGGGCGTCATGGGCGTCCTCGGGCAGCACGGCGATCTTGGCGGGGGCCGCTGGCGTGATCGGGACGCCCTGCGCATCCATCGCGTAGTACGCCGCCTTGACGGTGGCCGAGCCGACGTTGAGCGTCAGGACGTCACGCGGCGCGCTCATAGATGCCCCGACCTCGAGATGGCGCGCACCAGCCGCCACGACAGCACGAGCGCGGCCGCGAACGCCAGCGCCGAGAGCACCGGCAGATGGCCCCACAGGCGCGGCCCGGCACCGTGCAGCATCATCACCGATCCGGCCAAGTAAAGGCCCAGCGTCACCAGCGCCAAGGCCAGGCGATTGCCGGTGCGCGCCAGCGTTGTTTCCAGCGGCTCCAGACCCCGATGGTGCAGGGACAGCGCCGGTCGTCCCTCGTCGAGCTGCAGTTGCCGAAGCATCTGCATCGCCACGACCGGCAGCTGCTCGGCGCTCTTGAGCAACTGCTCATGCATCGGACGGCCCACCGCCTGTTGCCGCAGGGTCTGGGCCATGCGCTCAGCCCGGGCGCCCAGCACCTGCATCAGATCCAGGTCCGGGTCCAGGGCCCGCAGCGTGTTCTCGGCCAGGAACAGGGTTCGCATCAGGACCAACAAGTGGCGCGGCAGGCGGAAGTTTTCACCCGCGCCGATCCGCGCCACGCGCCAGATGGCATCGGCCATCGACCATTCGTTCAAGGGCAGCGTGGCCAGGCTGCTGAGGATTTCGCTGATGGCGCGCACGTAGGCCCGCCGGTCGATCGGCCCGGTGATGAAGCCCATCGCCACCACGGCGTCGAGCACGGCCGAGGCGTCATCCACCACCAGCCCTTCAATCAGTTGCGCAAAGGCCGTGCGCGATGCCGGGTCCAGGAAACCGATGGAGCCAAAGTCGTGGAAGCACAGGCGACCGTCGGGCAGTTCGAACAGGTTGCCCGGGTGGGGATCGGCGTGGAAGACGCCGGCGCCCATCAGCTGGTGCACATAGGCATCCAGCAGCAGGCCGGCCAGTTCGCGCCCGCGCGGCGTACCGTTTTGCGTCGCCAGCGCCGCGCCGTGGCTGAACTCCTGCACGATCACGGCCGGCGCGACCAAGGGCTCCACGACGTGGGGCAGGGTCAGGTAGGGCAGGGGATCGAACGTGCTGGCCAGTCGCCGCATATTGCGCGCCTCCTGGACCATGTCGATTTCCTGGTGCAGGAACTGGCCCAGCTCGTCGATCAGGTCCAGCGGCTGGTAGCGCCGCAAGCCCGGCATCAGCCACTGGCTGACGCGCACGAAGCGCCGCAGCAGCCGCAGGTCGGCATGCACCTGGGCCACGATGCCGGGCCGGCGCACCTTGACCGCGACCGTGCGCCCATCGGGCAGTTTGGACCGATGCACCTGGGCCACCGAAGCGGCTGCAAACGGCACCAACTCGAACTCGGCGAACAGTTGGTCCACGGGCTGGCCGAATGCAGACTCGATCGCCGCCACTGCCAGCGCCGACTCGAACGGCGGGACGTGGGCGTGCAGGGCCTCCAGTTCGACCAGATACGGGGCCGGTAAGAGGTCGCGGCGCAGGCTCAGGCCCTGGCCAAGCTTGACGAACGTCGTGCCCAGCCCCTCGAGGGTCTCGCGCAGCCGGGCCGGCAAGGTGTCGGGAGCACGGCGATGCCGCCGCCACCATGTCCAGCCGAAGCCGCCCAAGGCGACGGCGATCTGCAGGCTGCGGGGCAGGCGGGAGGCGGTCATCGGCCGGGGCGTGCTCATGCCGGGCGGGTGATCAGGGTCGGGTCGCCGCGGCCGGCCAACGCCGCTTGCTCGTCGGCGCGCAAGCCATCGTTCACCGGGCGAGCTAGGACCGCCAGCGCCGCCGCCACCGTGTGCGCCCAGGTGCAGCCGTTGGCGAACAGCAGCCCCGGGACGTCCAGCGTGCCTCCCTGATTCACAAAGCCGAGCGCTCGCGTGGTCGCGGGTCCGCTGTCGATCCGGCGCAGCGCGCCCAAATACGGCTCAGGCCGGGTGTGGGTGACAAATACGCGCGGGGTGCTCGCCGGGAAGTGGCGCAGCACCAAGGCATCAGAAAGCACGTAGGCGGTTTCCCGTGCATCGCGTCCGGCCCGCAGCCGCCCGGGCTCACCGATATAGACGACCGCCGTGGCGATGCCCGACGCGTGAAGACGCTGATGCGCCCGCAACACCTCCCCCAACTGGTAGCTGCCGGTGGCCGCCAGCAGCACCGCGGCGGTGTCGGGGTCGCCGTGCAGCAAGAGAAGGCCCTCCTCGGCGAGCAGGCGCGCCTGCGCCGGCGTCAACCGATTGGGCACCTCGCGCTTGGGCACCACCAGCGCCGTGATCGTGCCTTGGGCCCGCAGGCTATGGGTCAGGGCCACCATGGCGCTGTTGGCATCCGGCGGGAAACACACGCGGGCACCGTCCGCCATTTCGCCCAACAGGGCTTCGGCCAGGGTCGGGTCCTGGTGGGACTGTTCGTTCTTGGCGTTCTCCCAGGTGTGCGAGGTCAGCACCACAGGCACGCCCAGCCAGCCCGGCGGCCGTCCGGCCTCGCGCAGATGCCGGGAGAAGATGAGCTCCTGGCGCAAGGCGCCCAGCATCTTCGGGGCGAAAGCCTCGTACGTGACCACCAGGTTGAGCCCGCCCTTGTTTGCCAAGGCGGCGCAGACCACCGCTTCCTCGTTGAGCGCCGTGATCACGGCGCCCGTGCGGGACTCCGCCACGCCGGCTTCCGGCACCTGCACCCGATGCTTGAGCAAGTCCAGGGTCGCGTCGAGTTTGTTGCTGCGCAACTCATCGGGATTGCCCACGCGCGGGCGCAGCTGCGGGTTGGCCTGCACCAGGCGCACGAACTGGGCGTCCAGCGCCGCCATCGGTGAGCCGACGGTCCCGGGGGGCGCCCC
>NZ_JAIBFH010000227.1 GCF_019459675.1 Arenimonas sp. | reverse complement strand
GGCGGATGGCCTCCACCGGGTCCAGGCCGGCGGCGCGGCGCGCGGGAATGGCCGCCGAAACGATGCCCGTCACCGTGGCCAGCACCGCCGCGGCCACGAGCAGCCACGGGTCCACCGGGATGTAGAAAAGCTTGGGCCCGAAGGTGTTGAACGCGCCCACCAGCCCGTAGCCCGCCAGCCCGCCGACCAGGGAGCCGGCCAGGCCGAACAGGGCGCCCTGCACCAGGAATACGCGCAGCATCTGCCGCCGCGTGGTGCCCATGGCGCGCAGGATGCCGATCTCGCGGGTGCGCTGCACCACGCTCACCGACAGCACGCTGGCGATGCCCAGCGCCACGCTCAGCGCCACGAACACGCTGATCATCTGCGTGCTCAGGCTTTGCGAGCGCAGCGCGTTCATCAGCTGGGCGTTGGTTTCCATCCAGCTTTCAGCCTTCAGGCCGGTCAACCGCGCGATGCGCGCCGCCACCGCCTTGGCCGCGAAGATGTCGTCCACCGTCACGTCGATGATCGTGGCCGCGCCCGGGAGGTTGAGCAGCGACTGCGCCTGCTTCATGTCCAGGTACACGTAGCGCGCGTCCAGTTCGCGCACGCCCAGTTCGAAGATGCCGGCCACGTTCACCACGCTTTCGCGGCCCTGGCCGCCGTCCAGCCGCAGCTTGTCGCCCACGCGCAGGCCCAGGTCGGCCGCCAGCTGCTTTCCGATCACCGCATCGCCCGCGCCGATGCGGAACACGCCGGCGACCACGTCGTCCTGGATCGGGATGATGCGCTGGTAGCGCGCGGCATCAATACCCACCAGCGCCACCGACTCCAGCGCCTCGCCGCGGCGCGCGAACGCCGGGCCCGAGATCACCGGTGACACGGCGGTAACCCGGGGCAGCGTGTCCAGCACGTCGCGCACCTGCTGCCAGTTGTTGATCGAGCGCAGGCGCTGGGCGCGCTTGTTTTCCAGCACCAGCTGCACCTCGCCGCCGGCGGGCGCCAGGATGCGGTTGGCTTCCTCGGTGGGCTGCACCTTGATATGCGCCTGCGTGCCCAGCGTGCGGTTGATGATGTTGCCCTGCAGGCCAGTGATCAGCGCGGTGAGGAACACGATCACCGCCACGCCCACCGCGATGCCCACCAGGATCAGGGTGCTTTGCGCCTTGTTCTCGCGCAGGAACTTCGTGGCGATGGTCCACTCGATCCACATCGGCGTCAGTCGAACTTGGCCGGCAGTTCTTTGCGGGTGGCGGGGTCGCCGGTTTCCATCGGCAGCGCGGCCTGCTGCACGCGCACCCGGCTGCCGGGTTCCAGCGCGGCCTGGCCGTCGGCCAGGATCCAGTCCCCGGGCTGCAGTCCGCGGGTGATTTCAGTCATGGCCAGGCCGCGCAGCCCCAGCGTCACTTCGCGGCGCGTGGCGCGGCCTTCGGCGACCTGCCACAGCTGCGCGCGGTCGCCGTCCACCTCGGACAGCGCGTCGTTGGGCACCACCACGGCGCGGTCGCGGCGGCCGGTTTCCACGTTCACCGACACGGTCATGTCCTGGCGCAGGAACCCGGGCACCGGGTCCACGGTGAGGCGGATGTCCACCGAGCCGCGCTGCGGGTCCACGCTGGGCGCGATGAAGGTGAGCCTGGCGGGAAAGGGCTGGGACGGGTAGGCGTCGGCGATGCACATCGCCGGCTGGCCCAGCGCCAGCACTTCGAGGTTTTTCTCGTCCAGCGGCACCAGCACTTCGGTGGCGCCGGTGCGGGCGATCTCGAACAGGATGCGGCCCGGCTGCACCAGGTCGCCGGGCTCGGCGTTGCGGGTGAGCACGGTGCCGGCGACCTCGGCGCGGATCGTGGTCTTGGCCAGCTGTGCGCGGGCGGTGGCCAGGCGGGCGCGGGCAGCGGTTTCGTTGGGGTTGCCTTCGGCCAGGGATCGGGCGGCCAGGCGCGCCTGTTCGGCGGCACTGCGGGCGATGGTCTCGGCCTGCACGGCCTGTTCCATGGCTTCGCGGGCGATCAGCTGGCGCTGCAGCAGGTCGCGGCGGCGCGCGGCTTCGCGGCTGGCCTGCAGCAGGCGCGCCTCGGCCTCGCGCAGGGCGGCCTGGGCCTGGGGCCGCGTGGACTGCTGCAGTTGGGCCAGCGCCGCCTCGGCTTCGCGCGCGGCGGCCTCCAGGTCGTCGGCGCGCAGCACCGCCAGCACGTCCCCCGGCTGCACCGTGTCGCCTTCTTGCACCCGGCGCTCCAGCACCACGCCGGTGACGGCGCTGCCCACCTGCGCACGCGACACCGCCACCACGCGCCCGGTCGCCACCACCGTCTGCACCAGCGGCCGGGACGCCACCTGGTAGCCGTCCAGGGCCGGGCCGCGCACCTTCTGCACCGTTACCCAGGCGGCCGCTCCCACGGCGAGCACCAGCAGGGCAACGAGGGTCAGGGGGCGTTTCATGGCGGGGCTCCGGAGGGCGCGTGACAGCCGCCACGATACCGGTTGGCGCGGGTCTTGGTGACGGTCCGGCGGGCTCGCGTAGAATCCCGGGTCATGAACCAGACCCCTCTCAGCGCCGAACAGGCCCGCGTCCTCGCCAAGGGTCCGTTCCCGGACTACCCCTTCACCCCGAAATCCTTCGTGCACCCCAACGGGCTCACGCAGTCCTACCTGGACGAGGGCGAAGGCGATCCGGTGGTGATGCTGCACGGCAACCCGTCGTGGTCCTACTACTGGCGCCACCTGGTGCTGGGCCTGCGCGACGACTACCGCTGCATCGTGCCCGACCACATCGGCATGGGCCTGTCGGACAAGCCCGCCGACGCCGACTACGGCTACACGCTGCGCAACCGCGTGCAGGACCTCGACCGGCTGCTTGACCACGCCGGCGTGGGCGACAACGTCACCCTGGCGGTGCACGACTGGGGCGGCATGATCGGCTTCGGCTGGGCGCTCAAGCACGCCTCGCGCGTGAAGCGGCTGGTCATCCTCAACACCAGCGCGTTCCCGCTGCCGGCCGACAAGCCGCTGCCGTGGCAGCTCAAGCTGGGCCGCAACTGGGCCCTGGGCGAGTGGCTGATCCGGGGCGCCAACGCGTTCGCGGCCGGCGCCGCCACCGACGGCCTGGTGACCAAGCTCGACCCGGCGGTGAAGCGTGCGCTGTTGGCGCCCTACGACAGCTGGGCCAACCGCATTTCCACCGTGCGCTTCGTGCAGGACATCCCGCTCAAGGAAGGCGACCGCGCCTGGGACCTGGTGGAAGACGCCGGCCGCCGGCTGCCCGAGTTCGGCAACCGCCCGGCCTTCATCGGCTGGGGCCTGAAGGACTTCGTTTTCGACAGCCATTTTCTCAAGGGTTTCGAAACCGCGCTGCCCCGGGCCGAGAAGCAGGTTTACGACGACGCCGGCCACTATGTCCTCGAAGACAAGCACGCCGTGCTGGTGCCGCGCATCCGCGATTTCCTCGACCGCAACCTGCTCGACTGACCGGCCCACGGTTGCGGCTGGCGCATGACCGACACCTGCAACATCGCCGCCGCACTGCCGCGGCTGGCCGCGCAGTCGCCCGACCGCATCGCGATGCGCTGCCCGGGCCGGCGCGGCCCCGGCGGCCTGGCGCGCTATGACGTCACGCTGACCTACCGCGAACTGGACCAGCGCTCGGATGCGCTGGCCGCCGGCTTCGCCCGGCACGGCATCGTGCGCGGCACGCGTGCGGTGGTGATGGTGCGGCCGTCGCCGGAATTCTTCCTGCTGATGTTCGCGCTGTTCAAGGCCGGCGCGGTGCCGGTACTGGTGGACCCGGGTATCGACAGGCGCGCGTTGAAGCAGTGCCTGGACGAAGCCGCACCGCAGGCCTTCATCGGCATCCCGCTGGCGCAGGCCGCGCGTGCGCTGCTGGGCTGGGCGCGCAGCGCCACCACCCTGGTGACGGCGGGGCGGCGCTGGTTCTGGGGCGGTGCAAGCCTTGCCGGGGTGGAGGCCGCAGGCGCCGGCGCAGGGCCGCAGCTGGCGGACACGCAGCCGGACGACGTGGCGGCCATCCTGTTCACGTCCGGGTCCACGGGCGTGCCCAAGGGCGTGGTGTATCGCCACCGGCATTTCGTGGCGCAGGTGGACATGCTGCGCGACGCCTTCGGCATCGTGCCCGGCGGCGTGGACCTGCCCACCTTCCCGCCGTTCGCGCTGTTCGATCCGGCGCTGGGGGTGAGTTCGATCATCCCCGACATGGACCCGACGCGCCCGGCGAAGGCCGACCCGCGCAAACTGCTGCACGCCATCGAGACCTTCGGCGTGGACCAGCTGTTCGGATCGCCCGCCCTGATGCGCGTGCTGTCCGACCACGGCGCGCCGCTGCCCGGCCTGCGCCGCGTCACGTCGGCCGGTGCGCCGGTGCCGGCCGACGTGGTGGCGAAGATGCGCGAACTGCTGCCCGAATCCGCGCAGTTCTGGACGCCCTACGGCGCCACCGAATGCCTGCCCGTGGCGGTGATCGAAGGCCGCGAACTGCAGTCCACGCGCGAAGCCACCGAACAGGGCGCCGGCACCTGCGTCGGCCGCCCGGTGCCGCCCAACGAAGTCCGCCTGATCGCCATCAGCGACGACGCCATCCCCGACTGGTCCCAGGTGCTGGAACTGGGCGCTGAAAGCATCGGCGAGATCACCGTCGCCGGTCCCACCGTCACCGACGAATACTTCAACCGGCCCCAGGCCACCGCGCTGGCGAAGATCCGCGAAACCCTGCCCGACGGCCGCGTGCGCACCGTGCACCGCATGGGCGACCTGGGCCGGATGGACGCGCAGGGCCGCCTGTGGTTCTGCGGCCGCAAGTCGCACCGCGTGCGCACCGAACTGGGCGGCCTGTACACCGAACAGGTCGAACCGGTCTTCAACACCCATCCCGACGTGGCGCGCACGGCCCTGGTGGGCGTGGGCGAACCGGGCACGCAGCGGCCCGTGCTGTGCGTGGAAATGCGCGCGGGCCTGCCGCGCGGCGAGCACGCCCGCGTGCTGGCGGAACTGCAGCGCCACGCCATGGGCTACGTGCACACCGGCCGCATCGAAACCTTCCTGGTCCACCCCGGCTTCCCGGTGGACATCCGCCACAACGCCAAGATCGGTCGCGAACAGCTGGCCCAATGGGCCACTCAAAAACTAAGCTGAAGAAAATGTACCTGGTACGTTTTTACTGGAGGATGAGATGAGGGTGGTGGTGACGGGGGGGGCGGGGTTCCTGGGTCAGGCGCTCTGCAGGGCGCTGGTGGCGCAGGGGCATGAGGTGGGCAGCTTCCAGCGCAGTTTCTCGCCGGCGCTCGAAGCGATGGGCGTGCGCCAGGTGCGCGGTGACCTCGCTGACGCCGCCGCCGTGCACGGTGCTTTCGCCGGGCAGGAGGCCATCTTCCACAACGCCGCCAAGGCCGGCGCCTGGGGCAGCCACGCCAGCTATTTCGAAGCCAACGTGGTCGGGACCCGCAACGTGCTGGCGGCGATGCGCGCGCACGGGATCGGCCGCCTGGTCTACACGTCCACGCCCAGCGTCACCCACACTGGCCGCACCCCGGTGGAAGGCGGCAATGAAATCGACACGCCCTATGGCGAACACTTCAAGGCGCCCTATCCGGCCACGAAGCTGATCGCGGAAAAGGAAGTGCTGGCGGCGAACGACGCCACGCTGGCCACCGTGGCCCTGCGCCCGCGCCTGATCTGGGGCCCGGGCGACACCCAGCTGCTGCCGCGCCTGGTGGAGCGTGCGCGCGCCGGTCGGCTGCGTTTCATTGACGGCGGCCACAACCGCATGGACACGACCTACATCGACAACGCCGCCCAGGCGCACCTGGATGCCCTGGAAGCGCTGCGGCCCGGCGCCGCCTGCGCCGGCAAGGCCTATTTCATCTCCAACGGTGAGCCCCGGCCGGTGCGCCAGATCGTCAACGACATGCTGGCCGCCGCCGGCGTGCCGCCCGTACAGGCCAGCGTCCCGTACGCGGTGGCCCACTCTGCGGGCGCGGTGCTGGAAGTGGCCTGGACGCTGCTGCGCCTGCGCGGCGAGCCGCCCATGACCCGCTTCCTGGCCGAGCAGCTGTCCACCCCGCACTGGTATGACATTTCCGCCGCCCGGCGCGACCTGGGCTACGTGCCGGCGGTGTCCACGGCCGAGGGCCTGCAGCGGCTGGCCCAATGGTGGACCACCCGCTGAACCTGTACGAGCGCGCGCGATTCTGAACGAACTGCTAATCCGGCGTGAGGGCGTCAGGGGCGAGTCAGGTGGGCGGGGCTAAGTTCGTCCTGCCAGCCGCCATCCTGCGTCGCCGGCACCCAATAAAAGGAGAGCACTCAATGCTCCATTACGCGCTGGTTTTCCTCATCGTCGCCATCATCGCGGCGGTCCTCGGCTTCGGCTCGCTCGCCGGCATGGCGGCCACCATTGCCAAGGTGCTGTTCGTGGTCTTCCTGATCCTGGCGGTGGTTTCTTTCATCAAGAAGGGATAGGTCGGCGTTCGCGCCGTCTCCCAACTAGCCGATCCTTCACGCCACCCCGCTAGAATGGCGGCATGACGGACCGTGCTGCTTCCCCCTTCGATGCCCTCAAGCCCCTGGCTGGCCGTGCGCTGGAACAGGCCTTGAACCGGCTCGTGGCGTTGGATCCCGACACCGGCCCCGCGGGGCCGCGGGCGCCGGGGGGGGGGGGGTATGCCGGGGGGGGGGGGGGCCCGGCGGGCGGGCGGCCCTGGGCGGGGGGCGGCGGGCGCGGGCGGGGGGGG